>SHLN01000196.1 GCA_004283105.1 Acidimicrobiia bacterium | reverse complement strand
CCGGGCGATCGCCCGCTTCAGTCCGCGGGCGGGCGGAACACCGGCAAACTGGGCTACCGGCTCGCCCGAGACGTCAACGACGACGGTCACCGGCACACCGGTCACGCCGCGCGCCTCAAACAACTCTGGTTCGTCCTCGGCTCGCACCCGACGCACCGGCAAAGTCAGGGTCTCGAGCATCCCGAGGGTCGTCACGCAGCTTGGGCAATTGTCTTTCGTAAAAATGACCACACCGGCGCCTGCAGTCAACCCGGTGACATCGACGGGGGCGCCCGAACGATCTGCTCTCGCACGGAACCACCAGGCAACGGCAAGCGCCAAGCCGACCATCGCGACCACGAGCACGATGCGGGCGGGATCGCTCACGGAGCCGTTGCCGCCACCGGGACTCCGAGCCCGAGACCCGTGTCGTCCTCGTTCGTCACGACCCATGCCACGCTGACCGGCCCCGAGGCGGTGATGTCGGCGCCACGGCCGCCAATGTCGAGCCGGGCGATGCTGTGAGGGGGTACGTCGACCGGCGCCCCGGCTTCGCCCCCGGCCGGACCGGCACTCACCTCAACGGACTCGTCGCCACTATTGAGAACGAACACGAAGGAGTCCAACCCTCCGACTACGCCGTGGGCGGGTACGAGCCAACGATCGGCGGGCCGGGGGGCACCTACCGTCGCAGCCGCCCCGGCCGGTCCGTCCGATCGCACCGCCGCTACTACCGCCACGTTGGAGGTCAGCACCAGACCCGCCTCGCGGGTCGTGACCGATGAGATGTTGAACGTCTCTTCCCGGCCGGGCGCCACGTTCAAGTCAAACCGTCCGATCGGGCCCTGCCGGTCGACCAGCTCGAGGCCGACCTCGGCGGGCTCCGCCCCCGGATTCCACACCGAGATGGTGCCGTCGGTTCCCGCCACCTGAGCGAGGGGGAACTCCCAGCGAGCCGACGGGCTCTCGCCGGGCCATGCCGCCAGCGCGTTCTCCGTCACTCGATGCATGCTTGGGATCACCACACCCTCCACGACGGAGACCCGGACCGCCATTTGCTCCCGTTCACCGAGGAGAAGGCTGAGAGAAACGTCCTCCCACGAGCGAGGGCCGATGCTCATGTTCTGTAGGTCGAGCAGCGGTTCGAATCCAAATTCGCTCACTACTTCCAGCGCCACGCGGCCCTGTTCGAGGAGCGGATTGAAGAGCCGCAGTGTGAGCGTGTCACCCTGACCGATGCGGGCACCGTTGAGATACCACTCCTTGGCGGCGGTTGAGCACCCGTCGGCGGCCAGCTGATCAGGGCCCCGGTAGATCACCGAGGCCGCCGATGGGCTGCGGCTGGTCTCGACGATGGCCGGGCCGGGATGGAAGAGAAGCAAATCGCCGACGTCCCAGTCCCCCACCCCCGCCTCGATCCGATTCTGAAACGAGTCGATGATCTCACCGTCTACGGGCAGCGAGAACCCAACGATGCCCGGAGAGACCATTTGGGCGGCCAGGACGGGATTGACCTCACCGGCTGCTCCGGGACAGAACCACACCTGCGACCGGTTTTCGGCGACGGGCTCGGGAAGAGCGTCGACCGCGCCGGCCGCCGTCTCCGGAGCCGGCATCGTCCAGGCCGCTACCGCCGTCAATGCTGCGAGCAGACCGACCGCAAAACGCCTCACGAGCGGCCTCCCCGTTCACGGATCGCCGCCACCGAGATCACCAGCAGCCCGACCCAGATGAGCGCACCGAGCGCGGCCGACTTCAGGCGCCCGATCGGGCTGAACTCCACGACACCGGCGGTGACCGTGACCCGGTTGGCCCACCCGTCCTTCTCCCACTGATCACCCCATCGAGTATCAGCGTTCTCGGCAATGCGGACGGTTCGCTCCCCGGCCGGCCCTTCGTAGGCAACCCCGGTCGAGCGCCACTCGGTGCCGGTCGAGTCGATGGCGCGAGGAGCCGCCACGTCGACTTGATAGGCCCGGGTGTCGGGCAATGCCAATGGAAGAAGGTCGAGTTGGGCGTCGAGTGTCGAGGTGATCGCTCCTTCCCCGGTGGTCACGATCCAGCCGACACCAAACTCGGCCAGGCTCTCACCCAGACGGAAGTCTTCGCCGGAGAGGGCGGCCGTCACGGCCTCCGCCAGGGCGCGATCCCCTTCGGCTTCTGGTGTCGGCCAGGCCTCCCAGAGCCGGGGCACCGGTGTCGAAACCAGCCGGATGTGGGTGCCGCCCTCCAGCGCCTGTCCGCCCCCCGGCATCGCGCCCTCACTTCCGACGAGCAAGACACGGCCGGGCGCCGCCTCGTTCGTAAAGGCAAGGGTGTCGGCCAGTCCGGACGACGGCAGTCCGAGCCGCCCCGGGATGGCAATCGTGATCGTGCCGATGAGCAACAGACCGGCTCCGACCCCGGCCAGGATTCGCAGATACCTGAGCGGGCCCGCCGTCTCAAACGAACGAGCGGCGGTTTCCAGGGCCGCCCCGACAATGACGGCCATGCCGACACCCACCACAGCCAGTCCGGCGGCACCCGGATCGGTGCCCCACCCGAAACTGCCGGTTCGAGCCAGGATCGCGCCTCCAGACGCCATGAGCGCGCCCCAGCCGGCCAGCTGTGCCATCGGCCGGGGAGCGGCAGCCATCAGGAAGCCGGCCGTTGCGGCCGTGACGGTCGCCACCCATACCGACGGCGACCAGAAGAAGTCGGGGCCGGTCATGAACAGAAACTCGACATCGTCGAGCGTTGCGACCCAGGGCAGAAGGGCGGGTATCGCCAGGACGGCCGCACCGGCCGCACGGCCGACTCGCACCAATCCGCCGTCGGACTCGATGAGCATCCACACCGCCACGAGAACCGTGGGGAGAATGAGCAGCAGCGGAAGGAACGCCGAGCCGATGGCTGTGAGAAGGGCAGCTGCGGCGATCGATGCCGCCGTCCGTTGCCGGTGGAGCACCACCGACAGGATCCACGGAAGCACGGCCATCGCCACCAGGCCATGCCACACGCCGTCGCCGGTGAACGCCCGCACCGCCGGACCGCCGATGAACAAGATTCCGGCGCCGTAGCGAGCGGCAGGTCGGACGCCGAAGGGCCCGAGCAGCCGGGCCATCCCGACCACACCGCCCACCGCGGCGACGACCATGGTCACCACGAGGACGAGCGATGCCTTCCCGAGCAGCGCCACTTGCACGAGGGCGGCGGCACCGATGACGGGGCGGAGTGGATCTGCGCCGCCGAGACCGGCGGGATTCCAACCGCCGGCAAAGGCGTCGAGTGTGGCTGCGACCGACTCTGGCGGCGCCAGGGCATAGCCGACGCTCGCCACGCCATCGAACCAGAGCTGGCGGGTGGCGAAGAGGGCGAACGCAATCCCCGCCAGGAGCGAGGCCACCACCGGGCGGCGAACGGTTTCCTGGCTCGTCTCGACCAGACTGCCCAGGTTGCGAAGCCGTTCGGACTCCGCCACTCGCAAGAAGTAGTCGGTCGATCTCTGAAGGAACGCCGTCAGGCGAGCCGACCCGCGCACCTGGAAGCGGAACAGCTCAGCGTCTCCGACCTGCCGGTCGACCCGCCGGCGGGACCCGATGGTGCTCGGCAGTCGCATGACGTTCCAGGCCCAGGCCCTGAGATAGGCAACCAACCGCCACCGGCCGAACAACGGCGAAACCACGGCCTCGAGCAGGCCGAGCACCAGACTGAACGGCACCACCCACAACAGCGTGACGGGGCTGTAGGCCTTGAGCATGGCCCGAATCCGGCCTGCTTCGACTCGCCATGGTTTCGATTCAGGCTGACAGCTCCCGTCATGGAGGACCTCAGCGCTCGGGACGACGACGACCCGGCCACCCGCCAGCCGGACCCGCTGGCACAGGTCGAGGGCGGCTGTGATTGGTTCGAGGAGGTCATCAGATCCTCCCACCCGCTCGAACATGGCCCGATCGATGAGGATGGAGCTTCCGGCCACGAAGGCCACATCTCGCAGCACGTCGTACTGCTCCTGGTCGAGCTCTTCCCGGTCGAGGCCGCTGGCCGGAACCTCGAACACGTCGGTTGCCAGGCCGACCGACTCGAGCTTGCCGGGGTGTCCCGACATGAGGATCTTCGAGCCAACGAGATCGGCATCCACCCGGCCCCCCTCCCGGACAAGGGCCCCGAGGGCATCGGGGCGGGGGATGCTGTCGTCGTGCAGCAGCCAGAGGTGGCTAATCCCTTCATCGAGCGTGGCGACGGCCTCGGCCACCGAGGGGGCCCATCTATCAGACTCAACCGAGTCGCTAGCCGGCGGGTCGCCGCCGACCACCATGACCGCCGCGGGCTCGTACACTTGCCGCTCGACAGCTTCCAGCGCTTCGGGCAGGGCCGAGCCCTCGTGGACAACCACGAGTACGGCGACGAGGGCGGTCGCTGTTGGAGAGTCCGACCGCGCAGGGTCGAGGAGCGCCATGCAGCCATTCTCTAGACAATGACCGGCTATCGCAAAGACCTGCCGGTCGCCCTCCTCTCTGGCGGGGTAGGCGGTGCCCGCATGGCCCGCGGCCTGAATGCCGCCTGCACCGACCTGACCGTCGTCGTCAACGTGGGAGACGATGAGGAGATCTACGGCCTCTCCGTCTCCCCCGACCTGGACACGGTGGTGTACACGCTGGCCGGCCGGGAAGGCCCGGACGGGTGGGGCCTGGCGGGCGATACGTGCGAGACCATGGATCGGCTCGGCGACTTCGGGCTCGACAACCGGTTCCGAATCGGCGACCGCGACCTCGCCACCAATCTCTTTCGGACGGCCCGCCTGCGCGAAGGGATGGCCCTCTCGGCCATCACCGCCGACATCGCCTCCGATCTCGGCGTCACCGCCCGTGTCCTGCCGGCCACCGACGACGCCGTTCCCACCCGGGTTCGCTCCGGCGCCGAATGGATGTCGTTCCAGGAGTACTTCGTGCTGCGGGCGGGGGCCGATCGGGTGGACGAACTCGAGTTCGAGGGCGCCGAACAGGCCCAACCGGCGCCCGGTGTCCTCGACGCCATCGGGCAGGCGGCGGTTGTGGTGATCGCCCCATCC
>SHLN01000195.1 GCA_004283105.1 Acidimicrobiia bacterium | reverse complement strand
AGGCGACCGTGCGGTAGGCAGCTGCGAAGATCGCAGGGATCACGAGGAGGATGGCGAACGGGAGTACCTGGTAGTGGCGGAGCCAGGTGGTGAGGAACGAGTAGCGAACCCGAAACTCGTATCCGTTGGTGAGCTCGTTGAAGAGCCCTCTGGCCTGGTCGAAGAGCTGGGTGGTGGGGTTGAAGAACGGAACGAGCTCGTCGCCGTTGATGACGGCGTCGCCGGCCAGGATCGACGGGATGGCAAACAGCACGTCGCGCAGGATCACGAAGGAAGCGACGTAGAAGGCGACACCCACCCAGCGATGGATGCGGCGGGTTGCCCGCGCCTCGTCAGACCGGGCGTCGGCGCCGGACGGGACGCCCGGTCGCGGCCAGGAGCGCAGCGACCGGAGGCGCATCGTCATGCCACCGCTCCGCTGTGGAAGAGAATCCAGGAAGCGACGTCGCCAATCGGGATCCCGCACGAGGCGTAGTAGTTCTCGATTCCGATCTCATCGCAGCGGTCGGGGTCGTCGAGGAGCCGGGCCAGCGCCTCGGCCAGACTTCCGTCTTCTCCGGGCTCGAACAGCTCACCGGCGTAGCCCTCCTCGGCAAGGAGATCGGCAAGGTCGCCGATGTCGGGAAGCACGGCCGCGCAGCCGTAGCTGCCGGCCTGGTGGAGGACACCGGAACTGCCGGTGGTGCTCGTGTAGGGGAACACGGTAATGGCCGACCCGAGGAACGTGGCCGGTACATCCGCCTCGGGAACGTATCCGGCAAAGGTGATTCCCGGGCCGCCGTGGTCGGCCTCAACTGCCGCCAGGTACCCCGGGGCGTTGGGGCTGTCGGTGCCGGCTATGACGAGCTCGACCTCGCGGGTCTCCTGGAGGCGCTTGACGGCGTCAATGAGCGGCTCGACTTTCTTGTAGGTGCCGAACTTGCCGAAGGTGAGGATGCGGCGCCGGCCGAGCTCATCGCGCGCCGGAGGCGGCGGCGGGATCTCGAAGGCACCGTGCGGCACGAGGACGACGTTGTCGGCCCGGTACTTGCGGCGAAGGATCTCCACGTAGCGGGGCATCGTGGTGGTGACCACGTGGGAGCGGAGCACCACCCAGGTGAGCAGCGTTCCAATCGCTCGCATGGCGCGTTGGGCGATTCGACCGTACCGGAATCCCGCCGCCTCCAGGTCGACCGTTTCGACGATGTTGTGAAGAACCGTCACCGTGGTGATCCCGGCCAGGCGGGCGAGAAGCGGAGCGAACAGCCCGAGGGCAGCCGCCGGACGGGAAGACCCGAAGCTCGAGAAGTGGAGGTTGAATACGGCGATGTCCGGCTGTTCCCGCCGCAGCGCCTGCACGAGCCGCAGCGGGGTAAGCAGCGAGTTGAACCGCCAGGCGGGCACCACCCGCATTCTGTCCGACGTCTCGTAGGTGCCGCCGGTGGGGTGGTCTTCGGCCAGGACCGTCACCTCGCCCACCTCCGGAGCATCGTGCAGGGCCTGGACGAGATGGTGCCCGTATTCGCTGAGCGTGGTGCGGCTCGGCGGCAGCGCAGTGACGATCGCAACGTGGCGCTTACGCATCGGCATACACCCCCCGCAGTCCGTTGAGACGGATGCGGAACACATCGCGCAGGAAGCGGCGGGCCTCCTTGAGCGGTTCCACCTTGGACCCAGGAGCGTCGTACCACCGCACCGGCACCTCGGCGACGGCCATGCCCATCCGGTGGGCGAGAAACAGCAGTTCGAGGTCAAACGAGAAGCCGTCGATGGTCTGGCGGGCGAACAACCGGCGGGCGGCCGGGCGGGTGAACAGCTTGAAGCCGCACTGCGTGTCTTCCACCCTCGTGCGGAGCAGTTTCTGCGCCAGCAGCCGCAGGCCGGTGGTGGCAATGCGCCGCACGGTCGAACGATTGAGCGCCTCGGAGCCGGTGGCGGCTCGCGAGCCGATCGCGAGGTCCGCTCCCCCTTCTTGCACGGCGGCGAGGAGCTTGTCCAACTCCTGGATCGGCGTCGAACAGTCGGCGTCGGCGAACAGTAGGTAATCGCCGCGGGCGGCCAGCATGCCGCGTCGCACCGCCGCTCCCTTGCCCAGGTTGCGGGGGGCCGGCTCCACCCGGAGATTGGCGAGCCCGGCGGCCTCGATCCGGTTGACGGTGTCGTCCGTCGAACCATCATCGGCGATGATGAGCTCCCACGGTGCACCGAGATCGCTCACGTGGGCGGCAATCGCCCCGATGGTGGGCAGGATGCGGTCACGCTCGTTGTAGCAGGGCACAACCACCGAGATGAGCGGATCCCGCTGCAGCGCTTCCTGCTTCCAGGCGAGATAATTGTCGTACGGCATTTCAATTCCTTCCAGTCGTCTGATGAACGGGGGCAAGCTGGTTGGGCCGGGGATTGCTCGGCGCCTGCCGCCGGGCCTGTCCGAAATGCCATCCGGCGGCCACGATCAGCAGGGCGGCCATCAACCCGAGTTGGACCCAGACCATCGTGAGGGCCGAACCGTGATAGAGGGCCAGGGTGATGACCTGGGCGACGCCGGCCCCGATGGCCAGGAAGGCTCCGGTCGTGACGCCCCGGGCGAGGTGGTAGGAGAACACCGTCTTGGCAAGAGCAAAGCATCCGGAGGCCACGACGTAGGGCGCCAGCCCGGGGGCTGCACTCCGGTACTCGGGCCCCAGCGCCAGCTCCAGGATGAGCTCGGGGGCGGCGAGCGCACCGACGGTCATGGCTACCGAGAGGCCTCCGACCACGACCAGCGCTCGGGCCAGGAGCCGGCCGGGGGGACGGCCGGCTGCATGGCGACGGGCGGCAATCGGAAGGATGTAGGCCACCACCGGCCAGGTGCCGAACACGGCGGCCCGGCCGATGAGGCTGACGGCTGCGTAAGAGCCGGCGGCGGCCGGATCGAGGACCAGCTTGGCGATGATGAGGTCGCTGTGGCAGATGAGGATTTCGCCGAGCAGGAGCAGGGCCGTCTTGCCTGCGAAGCTGCGGACCCGGCGTCGCGACGCCTCATCCACAGGGTGGCTTCCCACGAGCGGGCGGCGGGCCACGATCCAGCCGGCGCCGAATGAGAGGGTGAGGGCGCCGGCCGCACCGGCTACCGACCAGCCGAGGGACACGAGAACCACTCCCCCAACGAGGCGGGCCCACATCTCGGCCTGGTAGGAGCCGGCCAGCGCAACGAATCCGGCTTCACCCTGGATGACGCCCCGGTGGACGGACTGGGCCAGGTAGAGCGGGATACCGCACGCGAAGAGCACGAGCGGATAGGGAGATGAGAGCTGGAACGCCCGGGCCAGGAACGGGGTGGCGATTACCAGGAGTGCGGCGGCGGCGAGGGAGCCGGGACGAACGGCCCCCGCCAACCAGCGATGCAGGCCGGCGGCGTCTTCACCATCCCGGGCAATGGCGATGAAGCGGGCGGCCGTCGTCTGCACTGTGGTGGCGGCGAACGTGACCACCAGCATGAGCGTGACGACGAGGCTCACCTCGGCGAATAGGGCCGGGCCGAGCCGGCGGCCCATGAGCACGTTGAAGGCGTAGTTGCCGGCGTGCACCAGGGCGGCGCTGGCCATGAAGACCGCACCGCCGTTGAGGGCGAAACGCGAGGTCGGCCGGGAAAGCGCCGCAACGGTCACGGAACCAGCCGGATCTGGAAGAAGCGGTCGAAGGTGGTGAGATCGAGCAGCCGCGCCACCGGAGGCGGCAGCGGCCCGAGCAGATAGGCGGCTTCGTCGCGGCGCCGGCAGTTGATGAGGATCCAGGCGAGGGCGCTGAGGCCCGCCATGTCCATGTGCTCGACGGAGCGGACGTCGACGATGACGCCCGAGTCGGCCGCCCAGGCGGCGTCTGCTTCGGCCCGGAGGCGCAGCGCCTGGATGGCATCCAGGCGGTCCCCAGCGTGCAAGACAGTGCGGGTTGCCGTTTGCATCAGGCTACCGCCAGCAGGCTGCGGGCGGCGCCGGCGGCACCCTCCCGGGATGGAACGAGGGCAAAGTCGTTGGAGCGCCCTGTCAGTTCGAGAATGACGCGAACGCTGTCGCTGGGTGACGCCAGGACGAGGTCGCCGTCGGTTGCCCTGAGAGAGGTTCGGGCATCGACGAGCGCAGCCAGGGCCTGCTCGTCGACGAACTCCACTCCGTTGAGGTCGACGGCGACCTCGTCGCGCTCCTGGCGTCGGTTGCTCGCAAGAAGTGCGCGAAACTCTGGTACGGCATGGGCGTCGAAGCGCCCCTGCGGCTGGAGGACGAGAACGTCCTCGCGTCGGGCGGCGGTAATGTGCATGGTCGGTCTCCTTGTCCGATTGGTATGCACACACCTTCGGCCCCACGGGACTCAGGAGCGTTTCAGTTCGGTAGCAGTTCGGGAGCGGTTTCAGCCGGCCCGGCGATAGCGATATCCCAGGCCGCGCACGGCCTGAATGGGCGACGTGGACGGATCGGCCCACCCGAGCTTGCGGCGCAGGCGCCCAACGGCGAACTTGACGCGGTCCGGGCCGATACCGTCGGGGTCGTTCCAGGCATGCTCCAGGAGCTGCTCGGGAGAGAGCACGTTGCCGGCATGACGCACCAGCGTCGCCAGCAGCCGGAACTCGAGCGAGGTCACCGTGATCTCCATGCCGTCGACCCGCACCACCCGGCCCGCCAGGTCGACGAACAGTCGCCCGTCGTCGTAGGTGTCGGCCGTGTCCGGGCGAAGCCCCGCCCCCCGGCGCAGCAGTGCCTGGACCCGGGCCACCAGTTCGGCGTTGCTGAACGGCTTGGTCACGTAGTCGTCGGCACCGCTTTGAAGCCCGCGCACCTTCTCGGTTTCCAACCCCCGTGCAGTCAGCATGAGCACCGGAACCTCGCTGAGGTCGCGGATTCGCTCCAGGACTATCCAACCGTCCATGTCGGGGAGCCCGATATCGAGAACGACCCGCTCAGGCCGGCGGTCGTGGAACAACCGGAGCCCCTCGCGACCCGACCCGGCTTCGAGAACCTCGATGTCGGCCCGGCGGAACAGAACGCGCAGTGCCGTGCGCAGGTCGTGTTCGTCTTCGATGATGAGGACCCGTTCACCCGCCATAGCCC
>SHLN01000327.1 GCA_004283105.1 Acidimicrobiia bacterium | reverse complement strand
CCCTCACTCGCAACCGGTGCCCTGCGAGGCGCCCGCCAGGACTCGGTCGAGCTGAATCCGAATCTACCCTACGGGTGTGACGCAAGACCGGCCGACGTCGTGATTCCAGAACCCGAGCAGGAGACCATCGAAATACGGGCCGACGAGCGCTTTGATGAGGACGCCCTTGCTTCCTATCTCCGGGGCCGCCTGCCCGGGTCGGACGAATCGCTTTCGGTCAGGCAGTTCGGCGGGGGAGCGGCCAACCTCACCTATGAGCTCGACTTCGGCGATCACGTCTATGTGCTCCGGCGCCCGCCGCTCGGGCCCATCGCTCCCAAGTCGCACGACATGGCCCGGGAGCACGCGGTCCTGTCCCGCATCCATGAGGTGTACGAGCCGGCGCCCCGGTCATTCCTCTTCTGTGACGACGAGGAGATCATCGGGGCACCGTTCTTCGTCATGGAGCGCCGGTACGGGATCGTCGTCAGGCGCCGGATGCCGGAGGCGTACGCCGCCGCCCCCGACGCGGCCCGCCGTCTCGGCGAAGCGCTCGTCGACGGACTGGCCGGGTTGCACGCCGTTGACTACGCCGCCCTCGGGCTCGGAGAGCTCGGGAAACCGGCCGGCTTCATCGAACGGCAGGTACAGGGCTGGTTCGGGCGGTGGGAGAAGGCGAAGCATCAAGAGGTCCCGGCCATGGACACCGCTCATCGCTGGCTGGCCGATCACCTCCCGCCCGACGCGACGCCTGCTCTCATCCACAACGACTACAAACTCGACAACACGATGTTCGCGGCGGATGATCCCGGTCGGCTCGTAGCCGTCTTCGATTGGGATATGGCGACCCTGGGCGATCCCTTGTCGGACCTCGGTACGTTGCTCACCTACTGGATCGACGATGACGATCCGGCCGAGGTGCGAGCGTTTTCTCCCATGCCGCACGACGCCGCGGGCTTTCCGAGTCGTTTGGACATCGTCGAGCGGTACGCCCTCACCAGCGGTCGGGATGTGTCCGGGATCGGGTTCTATCACGTGCTCGGCCTCTACCGGCTGGCCGTCATCCTCGCCCAGATCCACATCCGCTGGGTGCGTGGTCAAACGAGCGACGAGCGGTTCGCAGGCCTCGGCGAGCTCGTCAAGCTGGTGGCCGCGCAGGCTGCCGACCTGGCTCACAGCTCATAGCTCACAGCTCACAGCCCATGGCTCAGGTCCCTCGGGTCCGTTGGCACGCTCACCGTCGTGCGTTCGGGCCAGCGCAAGGCCGACAGATAGCCCGTAAACGGCTCGCCGGTGAACCGATCGCGGGCATTTGCACCGTGAGAGGCGCCGGTGTCGATGATGACCGACCCGCCGCCGGCGTCCCGAAACCGCGGCTCGCTCACCACCGAATGCCCGGCGACCGCAAAGGGTGCACCGTCGTAGGTGTCCTGCCAGTCGGGCCGGACCTCCTCGCCGTCGGATCCGAGGCCGGGATTGCCGAGCAAACACCAGCGCTCCGCCTCGGCGTCTGTCCGGCCGATGATCGACCCCGCTGCCGCCGCATGCACGATGAGGAGGCGGCCGTCATCCACCAGCAGCTGAAGCGGCATTGAGTTGATCC
>SHLN01000194.1 GCA_004283105.1 Acidimicrobiia bacterium | reverse complement strand
GCAACGCGGAAGGCGTTGCCGTGGGCCCGGTGGGGATCGAACCCACGACCTTCGGCCAAAATGAGAAGACAGGCAAGTCCGCTGCCCTCCCTCACAACCAGCAACGAGTTTGCCGAAGGCAAACTCGCAAGGAACTCGGCGCGACTCCGACCTGGAGGTCGACGAAATCGACCTCCCAAGCAACGCGGAAGGCGTTGCCGTGGGCCCGGTGGGGATCGAACCCACGACCTTCGGATTAAAAGTCCGCTGCTCTGCCGATTGAGCTACAGGCCCGGCAGGAGAAGCGTAGTTCCTACCCCTCCCTTGGGAGGGGCGAGGGGTGCGGTGAAACCGCGTTCCTGTGGTCCTGCTGCGGCCTACTCCGGCCCGGTCGCCACTTCGTAGCCCTCGGTCGACCAATCGCTCCAGGAACCGGGATACAGCTTGGCCGGGCCAAGACCGGCGTGTTCGATGGCGAGGAGGGTGTGACAGGCGGTCACCCCGCTGCCGCAGTAGACCACCGTCTCACCGTCCCCCACACCCAGAGCCCGATACTTCTCGGCGAGTTGCTCGGCCGGGAGAAATCGGCCGAAGGAGGCGAGATTGTCTTCGTA
The DNA here is from genome assembly GCA_004283105.1 of Acidimicrobiia bacterium. GTDB lineage: Bacteria > Actinomycetota > Acidimicrobiia > Spongiisociales > SHLN01 > SHLN01. The sequence continues at coordinate 4,520 of SHLN01000194.1, read as the reverse complement.
GGGAGCGTTGACGGCTCCAGGGATGTGGCCGGCAACCGGGTCGAGCGGCTCGCTCTCGCCCCGGTACCGCTCTCCCGCCCGGGCATCGAGGGTCAGGACTTGCTCTCGCCGGTCGCGCAATTCGTCGCGGTCGACGGTGAGGTCGGGACGAAGGATCGCCGCCAGTTCGGCCGGGGCATTGTCGGGGAGCTCATCGGTCAGGGCATGGCCGGCGGCGACCCAGGCGGCGAGGCCACCATCGAGCAGATAGGTCCGTTCGTGGCCGATCGCTCGCAGCATCCACCACAGCCGGGAAGCCACGGCTCCTCCACGATCGTCGTAGGCGACCACCACGCTGTCGTCACCGATCCCGAGCTCACCCATGCGAGCAGCGAACACCTCCCAGTCGGGCAGCGGATGACGGCCGGGACCCTCCTCCGCCGACAGGTCGGTCTCGAGGTCGACGTACACGGCTCCGGGGACGTGCGCCTGCCGGTAGGCCTGACGGCCGCGCTCGGGTTCGCCCAGATACCAGCGCACATCGGCCAGCCGGAGGTCGGGCTGTCCCATGTGCCATGAGAGCCAGTCGGGAGAGACGAGTGGACTGGTCATTGCTTTGCCCCTCTACCCCAGTGGCTTCGCCGCTGCGACGAACCCGGAGGGTTCGCACTCTTGCCCCCGCCTCCGGCAGGGGGACTGACAATGGGTTTGTGGGTGCGCCGAACCATCAAACGGGAGGAACCGGGTCGGTGAGGCGACCGCCGACCTCCCGGGTCAGCAACTCGGGCGCGAAGGCGACGGCCTCCCACGGGCGTGCGATGACGTGCCATGACAGCAGCGCGGCCGCCATGGGTATCGAGATGGGAGCGTTGATGCGTACCCGGTTGTAGTTGACGGCCGAACCCCGCAACCAGGCGGCCGGCTCCCGGCCTACCGCCAACTCCCAGCGGCGTGGTCTTCGACCGTCGTGCTGGAGCAAATAGGCAAAGCCGAGGCCCGAGATCTCCCAGCGGTTCCCCCAGAACGAATCACGGGTGGCCCGGGCGAACGGCACGTCGTCCTCGACGGCGCGTACGAGGCCCCATCCGTCGGGCTGCAGCATCCACCGGGTTCCATCGCTGAGCGTGACCCTCGTGTAGTTGTTACGGGGCCGGCGGATCGCCTTGGCGAGCACTTCGCCGCGCTGGATGAGTTGCCACTCGTTGGAAAACAGGCCGCTGAGGAGCTCGGCCTCGCCCACGACCACTCGGGATGCACCGCGTCGTTCCATACCGGAACGGTAGTCGGGCCGAGCAGAGGACGGATGGGCCAACGTATCATGCGGCCATGCAGCTGCACTTGCTCGACGGCACTTACGAGCTGTTCCGATCGTTCTTCGGAGCTCCCAGCCGGGCCGCACCCGATGGCCGGGAGATCGGAGCGATAGCCGGCATCATCGGCTCGACACTCGGGCTCCTGCGAGAGCCCGGAGTCACCCACCTGGCGGTTGCCACCGACTACGTCATCGAGTCCTTCCGCAACGAGATGTTTGACGGCTACAAGACCGGCGAGGGCATCCCCGAGGAACTCATGGGACAGTTCCGACTGGCCGAGGAGGCGTGGGAAGCGCTCGGCATCACCGTGTGGAAGATGGTCGAGTTCGAAGCCGACGACGGGCTCGCCAGCGGTGCCTGGAAGTTCGAGGATCAGGTCGAACGGGTCGTGTTGCTGAGCCCGGACAAGGACCTCGCCCAGTGTGTCGACGGCGATCGAGTCGTCACCTACGACCGGCGCCAGGAGATCGAGCGCAACGAGCAGGGGGTATGGGAGAAGTTCGGCGTCGCACCCGTCTCTATCCCCGACTACCTCGGCCTGGTCGGCGACACCGCCGACGGCATTCCCGGCCTGCCCGGCTGGGGGGCGAAGTCGACCGCCACCGTGCTCGCCCACTACCGAACCATCGAGGAGATCCCCGATGACGCCGCCGACTGGGAGGTCACCGTGCGCAGCGCCGCCAAACTCGCTGAGACGCTGACCGCCCATCGGGAGGATGCCCTCCTGTATCGCGAGCTGGCCGTCCTGCGACGCGACGTCCCGATCGAGGAGGCGCTCGACGATCTGGAGTGGCGGGGGGCGTCCCGGACGGCGTATGAATCCTTCTGCGCCGGGCTCGGACTGGACGGCCTTTCGTCACGGCCCCACCGTTGGCAGGACTGAACCGGCGGGACCAACGCCTGCGGTCTAGGGACGAAGGCCCTGTATCGACCGGATCGCTCGGCCGATACAGTCGCCCCGGAGGTACCAGATGATCCTTGAAATGGCCAGGGGGACAGACCATCCCTCGAGAAATGCCGCTCCGGCGGCCGAGCGTGGCAGCATGTCATCATGACTACCTCCACAGACCCAGTCCCCACCGACTATCAAGTCGCCATCATCGGCGCTAACCGCGCCGGCATCTCGGTAGCTCTCGACGCCTACGAAGCCGGCATCGAGCGCATCGTCATCATCGATAGCCAGGAAGAGGTCGAATTGCCCGATCTCGGCGGCCAGCCTGACGTTCTACTTGGCAAGCCCGTGGAACGCATCAAGGAAGACGGGACCGTCACCGTCTCCGGTGCCGACTTCGAGGTCACCGCGACGGTCGCGGTGGTGGCAGGGCGAGTCGACAAAGTGTCGATCTCCCCCGACTACGACATTCCCGACAGCCTGGCCGACCGCATTCACCTGGAGATGCCCAAGTCAGTTCCCGTCATCGACGATGTGCTCATCATCGGTACGGGCGAAACAGCTGCCGAATATGCTGAGGAGCTCATCGAGAGCGGCCACCACTCGGTGGTTCTGAGCCTTCCATCGATCGCCTTCGATCAGCTCGCCTGCCAGACCCGCGAGGACCTCCTCCAGGTCGAAGCGCGCCGCGATGCCACGATCTTCTGGCATTCGCATCCCACGGCGGTCTACGACTCCGATGGGTATCCGATGGTCACGTTCTCGGACCGGCGCACCCCGGACCTCGTGTTCGATCAGATCATCTACGCGCTCGGTACCGGCGAGCGTTCGAAGCATCTCGATCGTCTCAACATCACCCTCGAGGCCGTCTCCGCGCCGGCCGCCGTGTATGTGCTCACCGAGGAAGACCCGGATCCGGACGAGCCGGAGTCGCCGGAGATGCTCTATGTGTCTCCCGGCCATGCCTGGGGCTCGATCCACGACCACCACTTCCCCGATCTGGCCAATCCGCCCGACCTCGAGGCCCGTCCGCCGCTCGTGTTCAGCGGCCTGGCCGAGCGCCTGCGTGAGAAGCACTACAACGCCACCATCACTTCCTTCGAGAACTATCACAGCGACTTGTGGATTCTGCGGGTGAAGCCCGACGTAGGAGACGCCCGCCACGACCCCGGCCAATACGCCACCCTTGCGCTCGGGTACTGGGAGCCACGGCTGGATGGTTCCGATGAGCACCTCGACGAGTCAAAGATCGAGAAGCTGGTGCGCCGGTCGTACTCGATCTCTCATCCGATGATCGACGAGGACGACAACCTGGTTGCTCCCGAGGACATCGACGGTGTGGAGTTCTACATCGTGCTCGTCCGCCCGGAAGGCATGGATCACCTGCCCGAACTGACGCCGCGTCTGGCCTTGAAGAAGGCGGGCGATCGCATCTTCATGGGCAACAAGGTGGCCGGTCGGTACACGCTGCGGTATGTGGACGACCCGGAGTCCGACATCGTGATGCTGTCCACCGGAACCGGTGAAGCCCCCCACAACAACATGGTGGCCCAGCTCCTCCGCAACGGGCACAAGGGGCGCATCGTGAGCGCCTGCACCGTCCGCTATCAGCGCGACCTCGCCTACCTGGAGACCCACCGCCGGCTCGAGAAGCTGTACCCGCAATACAGCTACTTCGCGTTGACGACGCGCGAGGCCGACACCATCAACAACAAGGTGTACATCCAGGACATGATCACGAACGGGATGCTGGCCGACGTGCTCGGGCACGAGCCCAGTCCGGATCGCACACAGTTCTTCCTGTGCGGGAACCCGCTCATGATCGGTTTCCCGGAATGGGAGGGCGACACCCCGACCTTCCCCGAACCGCGGGGCGTGTGCGAGATCCTGACCGAGCTGGGATTCACCGTCGACCACAAGGGCGTCGACGGCAACGTCCACTACGAGGAGTATTGGTAGGAGGCTGGCCCCCGACCAGCCGTCAACGGTCAACAGTCAACGGTCAGCGGCCTTCCGCGTTGCTGGCGGCCGGTCTCATCTCCCTCCCGTGAGGCGAGGCCGAGTGGGAGGGGGGCAACCCTTCGGGTTGCTTCTGGGAGGGTGGTTCCCGCCAACGGCGCGGCGACGAGAACGGGAAACTCGACCACTGCAACGATCCACCACGCGGCCGAGCAACGCCGTCGCTAAACCAGAGATCGGGCACCCTGACGTTGCGGAAAGGTGGCGGCAACCTTCGGTCACCTTTACATGAGATGGCAGTACCCAACCGCGGCTCGATTCTTGGCGTCGTCGCGACGCCGCTTGCCCCGTTCCACGGCTCCACACGGAGGCCCCGT
>SHLN01000193.1 GCA_004283105.1 Acidimicrobiia bacterium | reverse complement strand
CGACGGCATAGAGAGGTATGAATGGACACCGGTATTGTCCGCAAGATGGATGACCTCGGCAGGATTGTTATCCCCGCCGAGACCCGTCGTCTCTTCAACATCCGCGAGGGTGATCAGCTGACCATTTGGGTGGACGGCGAGAACATCACGATGCGCAAGTTGGAGGCGACCTGCACCTTCTGTGGATCCACGGAGGGCGTCAAAGCCTTCCACGGCAAGGGGATTTGTCCGACCTGCAAGGCTGAATTGCAGAACGGCAGCCTCTAGCCGCTCAAGAATCGAGCTGCCGCCTGGCGGCCTCGTATAGAAGCCGTCGGCGCACCTCGTGTGCGCCGGCTGCGCGTTTGACGGCTTCGCTGAAGAGGGCGCCGTCCTCGACCAGTCCCTGCACGGACTCGATCGCCGCTTCCATGTCGCCGGGGACGACCGGCGCGCCACCCACCACCACGGTGAGCTCCCCTTTGGGCGGATGCTCTCGGTAGTGATCGGCTGCCTCTGCCAGGGTCCCCCGCCACACCTCCTCATGGAGTTTGGTCAACTCCCTCGCCACGGCGACCGGGCGGTCCGGCCCAATCGTCTCCGCCATGACGGAAAGCTCTCTCTCTGCCCGCGAAGCGGCCACGAACAGAACGATGGTGCGGGGTTCGGTGGCGAGGTCTCCCAGCCTGGCCCGCTGCTGCTCCTGCTTGCGCGGGAGGAACCCATCGAAGACGAACCGTTCGGACGGGAGACCGGACACCGCGAGGGCGGCCGTAACGGCGCTCGGACCGGGCACAACGGTGACAACGGCTTCCACGTCGAGGGCGGCCCGCACAGCGGTCAGGCCCGGGTCCGCCACGGTCGGCATGCCGGCGTCGGTGATGAGGACGACCGTTTCACCCTGTCTGAGGTGGTCGGCCAGTTCCCCGGCCCGGGCGGCCTCATTCGCAACGAAGTAGCTGCGCAGCGGTGCCTTGACACCAAGGGCGGACATGAGCTTCCCCGATCGCCGGGTGTCCTCGCAGTACACGATGTCGGCCGACGCGAGGGCGTCGCGCAACCGCGGCGAAGCATCGGAGAGATTCCCGATGGGAGTAGCGCACAAGACGAGGGTGCCGGACATATCGGGAGGATACGGGGTCGGGTGCCCTCGTCCCTCGTCCCTGGTTCCTGGTTGCTAGTTCCTGGTTCCTGGTTGGCGGGCTAGTCGACAGTTCGGAGTGGACGGAGTCTGGAACCGATCGGGGGTGGGGCGGCAGTTGCGCTCATCTCGAGGAGCCAGGTTGCACCTCTCAGGGTCGCGAGCCGATTGGGCCTCAGGAGACGGACTTGGCCGACAACGGCGTCATGGTCAAGGCCGATGATCCACAAGGACTCGTTCATTCCGAATCCGTGGACTGATGATCCGCGTAGCAACAAGGCTCGGCCGGCGGGGCGAGGTCTAAGGCCCCGCCAGCGATCCCGGAATCGACTCGCCAGGATGGCCGGCGGGGACGTCCACTGCGTAGCCCTGAGAAAGACGGTCACGGTGCCAACGTACGGGTTCTCCCGGCACGCGAGAAGGTCCATGCCGGATGCCGGATGTCCTGGATCTTGGCCGAGGAACCAGGAACCAGGAACCAGGAACCAGGAACGCCAAAGGCGTTGCCTACCAATCCGGCCAGAACTCGTCGCGGATATCGCGGCCGGCTCGGGCGTCGCTCGAGAGAACGAGCAGCATGGCGGCTTCGTTGTGAGCAACAAAGGCGTACTCCTGGCCCTCGAACGCAAGACCGGTGTTGTCGGGCCGACCCGAGCCGACGCTCATCGAGGCGCTTGCCCAGCCGCCGAGCGTCTCTGCGAGCTCGCGGGCATCCCGTGCCTCGTCTCCCTCGTAGAGAAGGACGAGCACGAGATCGGTTCCATCCCACAACAGCCGGTACGAGTCGCCCCCCCAGCCGGTGGCCGCCTGAAGTGCCTGGGACGACAAGATCCCATCGGAGAGGAGCGCCCGGAGCTGAAGCTCGCCGAACACGCCTGCATCGACCTCGGTGAATCCCGAAACCGCCAACTGCGGCGGGTCGATGGCGACCGGCCGGTCGGCGGGATAGCGGGCGGGGTGATAGATCTGCTCAGTGCTTTGCGGTGGCGTCCGGTAGGCGGCATCCACGGCGGACACACCACCCGTCGAGATGAGATCCTCCACAAATGCCCGGCCAACCTCAGGACCGAACGCCTCCAATTCGGCCACGTACCCGGGCGGAATCGATCGTTGCTGGTCACACGAGATCTGCTCGAGCGTGATCGCAAACCGATCCGTCGGGGTCAACTGCGACTCGACGTACTGGCCGGCGTGGAACACGGCATCGCCCCGCACCAGGCCGAACAGCGCCGCGGCGGCATCGGCATCTCCTGAGGCAGATAGCGATTGCATCGTCCCCCACCAGTCGTGGGCAGTGTCGGTGGCAGCCGTGGTCAGTTCTTCGAAGAGGTTCTTCTGGCCGAGGGGCGTGAGCTCGCTCAGGCCCTCACGAAGCACAAGCGTGCCGATCGCCGGGTCGTAGTAGCCGGGGATCGAGCACACGCTCAGAAGATCGGCCACAGCGCCATCGTCCTCGAGCACACCGACCATTTGGAGAAACTCGGCATCGAACCGATCGTCGCCGGTCAACGAGAGCCCGGTCACGGCCTGATACCCGTCCAACACTTCTTGAGCCGACCGCGTCTCGATGGGCGGCACGTCGAGGGGGAGCTGGCGGATCTCGGCGACCCGTGACGCCAGCTCTCCGATTTCTGCGATCGGATCGACCGGCGTCGTGATGGGAGTCGAGGAGGTCGTGACGGTGGTTGACACCGACGTTGTGGTCGGCCCGGTGTCGGGCAGGAATTCCTGCGTGATCTCATCCCGACTGCCGGCGCAGGCAGCAAGAGAGAGCGCGAGAGCAAGCGCACATCCCATCGGGATGAATCGTTTCATATCGATGCATTCTTGTGGCGATCAGCCAGAAACATCGGCAAAGACGTCAAGAATCCGAAGGAATTCAATCCAGAGCACAGAAAAGGCCGGTGGGGGTACCACCGGCCTTTTCATAAAATCGGGTGCAGCGATGCCGGTTTGGGGGGGCCTAATGGCTTCACCGCACCCGGGGACCGAAGTCCCCCTTGGGAGTCCGCAGGTCGTGACAGGGGGGCAGTCACCGTTTGCGTCATCCCAAATCAATTCTCAAGTGGTCCGGGGTCGTCCCCGTCCCGTTCGTGATTTGGACACCGGTCGGTCGCAGAAGTTCTGTGGTTTCGTGAGATTGTTCTCAGAGAAATTACGCGATACCAGGTAGCGTTCCTGTGTCTAAGGGAGGCCATGCGACGGAGTGCGCAACCATGACGATTTCGAACTAGTCGCCGCAGCAGCGGCCGGTGAGCTTGAGGCGTTTGGTGAACTCGTCCGTCGCCACCAGGACTTTGTCTATGGAGCTGTGTTACGAGTGGTACGAAATCCAACTCTCGCCGAGGACATCTCGCAGGACTGCTTTCTGCGGGCCTATCGGGCGCTGCCCGACTTCCGCGGTGATAGTCAGGTGCGGTCGTGGCTCTACCGCATTGCCCACAACCTCGCTCTCAACGCCGTGACCCGGCGTCGTGAGTACCCGACCGAGACGATGCCGGAGACCGTTGCCTCCCTCGAGGCCGGTCCTGAAGGATCAGCCGAAGCCTCCGATCTCGCCCGGGCGATGGGCGAAGCTATCGATCAGCTTCCCGACGATCTCAAGCAACCCCTCGTGTTGCGCGAGTACGAGCACCTGTCATACGAAGACATCGCCGGCCGACTAGACCTTCCGCTCAATACCGTTCGCACCCGGATATTCCGGGCGCGGCGGGCCCTTCAGATCCACATGAAGGATTGGCAATGAACGCCTGCACAATCACCGACGTTCAGCGCATCGACTTCGCCGAGGGCATCGACGACTCCATCGATGAGCACGTGCTGACCTGCGACCAATGTCAGGCGTTCCTCGCCGAGCTGTGGGAGGGTCAGCTCGAACACGATCTGAGCGAGCCGGTCATGCGAGTGGTCGGCCTCGAGGAGTTTGTCATCGCGGTGATCAAAGAGGGAGGCGGTATCTTGGCCAGGATCGGTGAGGCACTGCGCGTGTACGGCATGGGCGAGGAGGACAAATGAACCTTGAGACCACCATCGGAACGGCGATCACCGTCGCCGCGGTTATCGCCGTTGCCCTCATCGCGGGACGGGTGCTCGCCAAGCGAGCCCCCGAGCAGCTGGGCGAACTGATCCGGCAGCTCGTACCGGTCGTCATCCTGACCTCGATTGTCGTTGGAATCCTCGTCATCCTCGATCCCGACCAGACCGACAAGCTGCTCGATGCGACCATCAGCTTCGTTCCCAAGGCGCTGGTAGCGGTTCTCGTGATCATCCTCGCCAGAAGCGGTGGCAAGATCATCGGCCTCTTCGTCGAGAGCGGCCTGCGCCGGGTCTCTCCCGTCCTGGCGAAACGGGTGAGTTTGGCTATCTCCAGTGTTCTCCTTGGAATCGGCGTCATCATCGCCCTCGATCAACTGGGCGTCAGCACCGACATCATCCTGCTGTTGGTGGCAGCGCTGGCCTTCGGGGCGGCGTTGGCCGGCGGTCTCGCCGTCGGTCTCGGATCCCTGGCGATTTCTCGCCAGGTGGCGGCCGGCCGCTATGTACAGGATCGGTTCCGTCCCGGGCAGCTCCTCAGCATCGACGGTGTCGAGGGACGCCTCCTCTCGGTCGGCTTGTCGGCCACCCATCTCGAGGCCGAGGGCGGGTCGGTGTACGAGGTGCCAAACGAGCGGTTTCTCCAGGGCCCGGTCAAGGTTTTACCCGACTAGGCAAGCCCGCACCACCCAGTATTTTCTAGAGACAATCCCCATTCACTCACTACACTCACTGCGAGAGCGGGAAAACCTGTCTAAGAGGGGTTCAGTGACTGCTGCCATACGTCGTCGTCGACTCATCCTCGCCTTTTCGGTGATCGTGCTCGCCGTCACGCCGTGGTTGATCTCGCCCGGCCGGCCGGCCGAGGCTCAGATCGTGACTACCACTACGACCGTACCGACCACGACCACACTCCCCCCGACGACCACCACAACTACAACCACAACCCTCCCCCCGACCACCACGACTACCCGCCGCAC
>SHLN01000192.1 GCA_004283105.1 Acidimicrobiia bacterium | reverse complement strand
CCGGTGACTGGTGACCGGCCAACGCCTCCGGCGTTGCGGCTACGTCTGATGCTTGCGGAGCTCGCGGCGGGCAATGGAGCGCTTGTGGACCTCATCAGGGCCATCGGCGAACCGGAGCGTGCGGGCGTAAGCCCATAGACGGGCCAGCGGCGTGTCCTGGCTGAGTCCGGCGGCACCGTGGGCCTGGATGGCCCGGTCGAGCACGTAGTTGGCGGTATCGACGGCCGCCACCTTGATGGCCGAGATCTCAATCCGAGCCGCCTTCTTGCCGACGGTATCCATCATCCAGGCCGCCTTCATGGTGAGGAGGCGAGCTTGCTCGATCCTGACCCGCGATTCGGCGATCCAATCCTGGATCACGCCCTGCTCGGCGAGCGGGCCTCCAAAGGCGTCACGGGCCAGCGCCCGCTTGCACATGAGCTCGAGCCCGCGCTCGGCGGCCCCGATCATCCGCATGCAGTGGTGGATGCGGCCCGGACCGAGCCGAGCCTGGGCGATCGCGAACCCGGACCCCTCCGTTCCGATCAGGTTCGTGACCGGGATTCGAACGTCGGTGAACGTCACCTCCGGATGGCCGGTGTACCCATCGTCGAACCCGAACACGAGCATGGGGCGAACCACCTCGACGCCGGGGGCATCCATCGGAACGAGCACCTGGCTCTGGCGCTGATAGACGGGCCCTTCCGGGTCGGTGATCCCCATGTAGATGGCGACCTTCGCCCTCGGATTGATGGCATTGCTCGTCCACCACTTGCGCCCGTTCAGGACGTACTCGTCGCCGTCGCGCTCGATACGGGCCTCGATGTTGCGAGCATCGGAGCTGGCCACATCCGGCTCGGTCATGGCGAAGCAGGATCGGATCTCTCCCTCCAGCAGCGGCTGGAGCCACCGGTCCTGCTGCTCGGGGGTACCGAACTCGGCCAGGATCTCCATGTTCCCGGTGTCGGGGGCCGAGCAGTTGAAGACCTCAGAGGCCCACCAAACGCCGCCCATGATCTCGGCGAGCGGGGCGTATTCGACATTGGTCAGGCCGGGCCCGAATCGTTCGTCGGGCAGGAACAGGTTCCAAAGTCCCTCTGCCCGGGCGATGGCCTTGAGCTCGTCGAGGACCGGCGGGATGTGGAGCGGATCACCGGAGTCGACGATGGCCTGCTCGAAGGCTTCCTCGACCGGATAGATGTGCTCGTGCATGAAGCCGAGCACGCGGGTGGCTAGATCAGCGGCGCGGGGGCTGGGAGTGATGTCCATGGCGCCAGGGTACCCGGCTCGATCGGAGGCAACTGGATTGGGGGGCACCGGGTCGAACCGCCAGGACGGGAGCCGGCGGGTTTATCCCTCTCTTAACCGTCGCGAGAGGAACTCACAACCCTCTCTGTGAGACATTCTCTATGTGTCCAACAACAGGTAGGAAACCATGAAACGTCTGCTCGCTGCCATCACCGTCTTTGCCTTCGGTCTCGGCATCCTCGCCATCAGTGGCTCCGCCTTCGCCACGAACTCGATGATGGGTGACTTCACGTCGGCGTACCCGGCTACTGCTGGGACACCGTTGGCGAGTTGCTCGACCTGTCACACCAGTGTCCCGGCGCTGAATCCCTACGGCGCCGCCCTCCGCTCGAACAGCTTCAACTTCGGAGCGATCGAGGGTCTCGATTCCGACGGTGACGGGGTCAGCAACATGCAGGAGATTCAGAACCTGACCAACCCCGGGGTTGCCCAGGCAGCGCCGACCACCACCACGACAGTCGCCGCTCGGACGAGTACGACGGTCACGACTGCGCCGACTCCGAGCAGCACGACGAGCACCACGATGGTGAGCGAACCGGGTCCTGCCACTCCGACCACGACAACGGTGACAACCGAGGTGCCATCGACCGCCGACGGCATATCGCGCGGTTCCTCCACCGACGCCATGCCCTTCAGTATCGGTGGCGTCGGAACCGTGTGGCTGGCCATTGAAGACGGACGCCTTGTGATCCTCGAAGTCGACACCACCTGGGCCTACACCCTGGAGACCGAAGACGATGAGATCGAGATCGAGTTCCGCTCTGGCAGCACGGAGGTCGAATTCGAGGCCGAACTCGAGGATGGCGCCATCGAAACCGGGATCGAGATGGAAGTCGACGATGACGATGAAGATCACGATGATGACGACGACCGGGATGATCGTGATGACGACGACGACGATGACGACTGACTCTCCCTGAAGGAGTCACGGGAGACGAGGGCCTGCCGGCCCTCGTTTCTCGTTGAGCGCAAGTCGCCAAAGGTCGGTGACCGCCGCGTTCCCGTTGGCGAAAGCGAGGCTATCCGAGGCCCAATGCGGCGTCTACATACCTGTCCTCGTACGGGTAAACGACGAACTGGTAGTCCTGCTTGCCCTCGTCGCTGTAATGCAGGATGCTGAGGCCGATGAGCTCGAAGGGATCGCCGGCAAAGTTGGTGCCCGACCATGTCCATAACGGGAGGCCATCGGAGCCGTCTTCGCTGACCCAGCGGTGCCAGGTGTCGATCGTGGCATCCAATCCGTACAGGGTGTTGCGCCATGCCGTTCGCATCGGAACCGCCCCATACACGTCGTCGTCCATGACCGCCTCCGACGCGAAGTGGACCATCAGCAGGTCGAGGACTTCTTCTTGGGTCCCAAACGATGTGGGGTCGGCGACGATGTCGGCAACAGCCGCGATCGTCGCTTCGGTCTTCTCCAGCCGGGCGTCGTCAGCCATGATCCGTTGAGCCAGAGCATCCCGTTCGGCGGTGACTGCCGCCAGCTCTTCAGCCAATTCCGATGAGTCCGATGATGCGTCGCTATTCCCGCACGCACCTGTCACCAGGGCGAGGACGACGAGTCCTCCGATTACTCGTTTCACGTCTCTTCCCTTCTTCTTCTGCTTCGCGCGTGACCCTCCGGCGCCACTAGTCGGCCGCGACGATCGTCAATGTCCATGGTCCGTCGGCGTGGATCTCCATACCGAAGTAGCGCTCGCATACGGACCCGTCGGTCACCGGGATCGGCCTCGCCTCCGAGCCCACCCACGGTTGGCCTTCGAAGAGAGCGCTATTGACGTAAATTCCGGTTCCGAACTCATGGAACAAGAGCGGGGAGCTCCCAAACGCTCCAGTAGCGAGCGCGTTGAATCGACCGCTTCCGGCATAGTCAAGAGTGATGTGATCGGCGTCGCACGGCGTGTCGCTCCACAAAACGACTTCGTCGCCCTGCCCCCTCAGGGTGTCTGCGAACACGCGGGCCGAATCCTCGATTCGATAGGCAGCCAGCGTCCACGCGCCGTCGGCAACAATGTCGAGAGCAGCCGTGTTGCGATCGTCGGCTGGGTAGGCGAATACCCGACCCCGGTAGTCGCCGGTTGTATCGACGAGCGCCGCAGCCTCCGCGAGTGTCAGAGCCGATCCCTCTGACCCGGCGGGCCGCCGATCAGAGACCATGATCCTCCGGGCACCAAGGAATAGCTCCCCGCTATTGGCCTCGCGGATGCCTCCCACGTTGAAATCGCCCTCCGCGGTGAAGGGTGTCACGATGAAAGGGCCCGAACCGGTGTGAGTGATCTCTAGGAAGATCCCCCGCTCTTGGCACACCGGGCACTCGACGGAGTTGTCACCGGTACCCTCGAGGCGCCACAAGGCTGCCGACTCTGGCAGCGTCTCATCGATAAACGGCGCGTCCGGCCGGGTGACGACAGGAAGTTCTTCCGTGCTGTCGAACGGTTTCAACAGCCAGATCACCAGGCCAACAAACACCAGTACAACTGCGGCGGCTGCCCCTGCCACGGCCAGGTTGGGACGCGGACTCTTCGCCGTTGGGGACGGCACCGCGGCCGGCTGAGCGTCCCGGAAGACCACGTCGGCTCCGCGGGGCTCACCACGTTCGGCCAGCAACGTGAGCGATCGACTGAGTTTTTCAGCCATGAGACACCTCCCCATCGATTGCCTCGAACAGACGGCGGCGGCCACGCAGCGCTCGTTTTCGAGCCGCGGCCTCACTGCACCCGATCAGCTGTCCGGCTTCCCGGTATCTGTAGCCCTCAACTTCCGTCAGGTACAAGACGGCTCGCTCCTCGGCCGGAAGACGTGACAGGTCGGCGAGATCAGACGGGTACGAGTCCGCCGGTGCGTCTGCTCCAGCCCTGACACGGAGCAACGCCGCTCGACGTCGAGCGAATCGTCTTCGTTGATTGGAGGCCAGATTCAATATCGCTCGACGGAGATACGCTCCCGGTTGGTCCAGTTCGGTCAACCGGCGAGACTGCAATGCCCTGGCGACGGCTTCCTGAACCAGGTCGTCCGGGTCTACCTCCAGGGGACCCACGACCGCAGCGAACCGTCGTAGAGAGGGATACAGCTCTCGAAAGAGCTGGGCCTCTGCGTCGATTGAGACCGTCCCGGTCCGAGCCACGGCACCTCTTCCTTCTCGGCATTCACCTCATAGACACCGCGGGCACACGTTTCGTGCCGACAATTTGGTGGAGCCTCCTCACCAACCCTTGCCGCCACCGGGCCGAAGGACCAGAGGCTTCCAGCCCTCTTGATGCGGTGATCACTTGGAGGACTGCCGAGGTTGCCGGTCCGAAGGCGCCCCCTACGATTTCCCTATGCCGCTAGACCACGAGCCACTGACCGACGAGACGCTGGCCGAGGTCATCGCATTCGTGCAAGCGTCGAATCCGTTTGCACAGCAGGCGTGGGGCTGGGATGTTGGGCGGTTTGTCGACTGGAGGTGGGCCAGCACCGTCTTCGAACGGGCCAATCCGAACTGGTTCTCCGAACACTGCGAGGTGTTTCGAGACGGTCCCGGGATCAGGGCACTTGCCATCGCCGAGTACGGCTCCGAATCTGAGTGCATCCTCACGGCCGGGCCGGACCCCGATGCGGCCGCGTTCGTGTTGGGCTGGCTGGTCGAAAGGCATGCCGCACGCGGCATCGGCCTCCGGTTCGATTGCTCAGACGCGGAGGAGTGGTTGCACGAGCTCTTCGAGTCGGCCGGCATGGTCGAACAGGCGCCATCCGGTGTGGATTGGGAGTACGACCTGCGCGACCTCGGTGATCCACCACCCGTCGCGCAGGGGTTCACCATCGAATCGATCCTCGACGCGCAGGAAGACGCCTACGCCGGCATCGCCGAGTGCATCCAGGCGGGCTTTGGAAGCGAGACCGATCA
>SHLN01000191.1 GCA_004283105.1 Acidimicrobiia bacterium | reverse complement strand
ACCCGATCCGCGGTCGGTGCGAAGATGGAGGCCTCCTCCTCGGCCTGCCGCACCGCCTCGTCGAGAATCTCGAGAGCAGCCTCGGGCTCGCCGTCGCGCACCTTCATGTCGGCCAGGTAGATCGCCGCCTCGTAGGCAGGGCCCTTCATGTTGAAGGAGAGAGCCTCCTCCCGGGACCGCTCGAGGAGGTCTCCGGCTTCCGACAGCTGACCCCGCTCGATGAATATGCGAGCCAACTGCAGGTTGGCGAAGACGACCGTAAAGGCGTCGCCACTCGCCCGGGCGACCCTGACCGCCTTGATCAGTTGCGGTTCGGCCTCATCGAACTTGTTCTGCTTGACCAGCACCTCACCGATGTTTCCTTCGGTTACACCCACATCGACCGCGTTGCCGACTCGCTCGGCCAGGTCCCGGCTTCGTTCGTAGTAGTCGAGGGCGTCGTCCCAGCGCCCCTCGAAGTAGGCGAGACCCCCGAGATTGTTGGTCATGTAGCCCTGGCCAATGAGATCACCGACCTCCTCGTACAGCCTCAGGGCGTCGAGCCACAGCTCCTCGGCCCCCGGCTCATCCAACATGAGATGCGACCAGGCCATGACTCCGTAGGCCCGGGCAAGTGCCGGCTTGGAGTCTGCCTTCGTCGCCTTCTCCACTGCGGTCTGAGCCGTCTGCAATGCGTCGGCCGGACGGCCCTGTCTCATCCGGATCAACGAGTAGAAGGCCTGGGCCCGGGCCGCTAGGTGTGCCGCCTCCGTGGAAGTGGAATCCTCGAGAAGGCGCCCGACTCCCGTTGCCTCCTGAAGGGCGATCGAGTACTGAGCCGCGCGCTCCCGGGCGCTGGCCCGCTTCAACATCAGCTCGGCGCGCTCGAGGGCACCAGTTCGGAGACGGTACGCCTTCCGGTATGAATCGAGCGCTTCGTCGAACAACCCTGCTTGTTCCTTGACATCTCCAAGCTGGGTCCAGATCTCGGCCTTTTCATCGTCCGAGATGGCGTCGAGTCGCCTGGCCGACTCCAGCGCTCTCTCGTAATGGGTTGCCGCGTCGATGTTGGCGTAGGCCTCGCGGGCCTGGTCGCCTGCTATCCGCGAGTAGCGCCACGCCCGTTCGTGATCCTGGGCGAGCGAGAAGTGCAGTGCCAGGACATCTGCAGCAGCCTCTGGGTGGTCGCCTGCCGCGCTCTCGGCGATCTCACCAGCAAGCAGGTGAAGCTCTCGCCGGCGTTTGAAGGAGAGGCTCCGATAGGCAACGTCGCGGATCATGGCGTGACGGAATCGGAGGCGATTGCGGCCGTCCGGATCGAGGAACCCGGTGAGCTCGCGGCGGGTCGCCGCATCGAGCCGGATGCCCTGATCCTCCACGAGTTGATTGAGGATTGAGATCCGGAAGCTGCGCCCGAGGACACTCGAGTGTCGCAAGAGCCGCCGCGCCAGCGGAGGCAGGGCGTCGATCTGGGCGCTGACCACGGCATCGAGCGAGTCGGGAAGCGAGTCGACTCCACCGGCGGTCCGGACCGCACCGATGATTTCCTCGAGGAACAGCGGCAGGCCACCGCCCCGCTGCACGATGAGGTCAACATCGTGGGGTCGGAGCGGAGCTGCCTCGGTCGCGGCAACGACGAGTTGACGGGCATCCTCGTTGCTGAGCGGGCCGAGGGAAACCTCTTCTACACCAGGATCGAAACCGTCCGGGGTGTCCCGCCGGGTGGTCAGCACGAGCCAGGGATAGTCGGCAGTCGCTTGAGAGACGCGCTCCATGATGTGAGACGACGCCTCGTCCATGTAGTGGCCGTCCTCCACTTCGAAGAAGACCGGCCCGTCGTGGACCGCCGCGAACAGCTCGATGAGCAGGTCGGCGGTGCGGTCCTGCCGGAAGCGGGGGTCGATCTGATCGACCTCGGGTGTGCTCGGGACATCGATCATGGCGACGTCCGCCACGAGCGCGACAAAGGCCGTGTGCTCGGGAGCGAGCCGCTCAATCGACGCCCGGAGCGCTTTCGCCATGGCCGGGGGCTTGTTTCGCTTCACGCCGAGCAAATGTCGCACCGGGTCCCGCAACGCCCGGTAGGGCGTGCCGATCCCGTACGGCTCGGCCCGGATGTCGATATGTTCGGCCCGCTCGAGCGAAGGCAGGATCTCGTCGATGAACCGGCTCTTGCCGACCCCCCGCTCCCCAACGATGGCAACCGCATGACCCCGGCCTGCGTATAGATCGTCGATGATCTGGCGCATCCTGGCGAGCTCCTCGGCCCGGCCGGCAAACGGGAGTGCGCCGCCCCGCTCGGTGGGGCGTCGTCCCATCTCGGTCCCGACCGCGTAGGCCTGAACCGGGTGCTCCTTGCCTTTGACGTAGAAGGGCTCCAGGGGCGTCGTCTCGAACAGCGTGGCGGAGTTGTCGAGCGCGGCCGGACTGGCGTAGATCTCACCGGGCGAGGCCGCCGCCATGAGCCGGGCGGCCAGGTTCACCGTGTCGCCCATAATCGTGTACGTGGCCCGGAACTCGGTCCCGACCTCACCGACGAACACATGGCCGCGATTGATGCCGATCCGAAGCTGGAGAGACCCGGACCGGTCGGCAATCCGGCGGGCGGCTCGCAGCACCCGGCCCTCGTCGTCCTCTTGCACGCCGGGCACACCGGCGACGAGGATGATTTTGCCGCCGTCCTGGTCGATGTCGGAGGCAAGGAATGTGACTCCCTCTTCGTCAACCGCTTCTTGCACGGTGCGAACGAGTGCGTCGAGCGCCGCCGCAGTGGCGCCCGGTCCGGCTTGAGCCATGATGGCATCAACGCCGGTGAACTTGATGAACCCGACGGTGGCGATGTGATGCTCCGGCTCGGCCGCGCCGTGCGACAGGAATTCACGGAGGGCGTTTGGCATGCCGGCGGCGATGGCCTTGGACTCGAGCGCGATGCGCGGGCTCCAACCGCAGCGTTCGATGCGGGCCTTGCGCCAGCTCAACAACCAGCCATCGCCCTTCTTCCGGTCCGCCGAACGGGCCGGCAGTGCCGCCTTCGTGGCGGAACTGATGAGGATCTCTCCCGCCACCGCCGTCTCCTCCATCTCGGTGGTCATCGAAGCGGCCGGGCCGGTAAGGATCAGTTCCTTGTGGGAATCGCCAACCCGGAAAAGGTGGACGGTCCCGCTGTGGAGCCCGACTGACATCTTGAGGTGGAGTCGGCCCGCCGACGTTTCGTAGCTCCTGGCTTCCCGGAGGACCGCCTGCATCTCAACGGCTGCACTGCACGCCTGAATCGGGTGGTCGGCTCCGGTGAAGGCGAGGAGAAGAGCGTCGCCCCCGAACTTGAGAAGGCTTCCACCCCGGTCGTAGGCAACGCCCAGCATCTTGCCGAACACGTGGTTGAGAACCTCGGTGAGCTCCTCAGCCCCGATGCGGCCCCGCTGAGCGAGTTTCTCGGAGAGAGCGGTGAACCCCGAGATGTCGATATAGCAAAGGGTGCCGTCGATCTCCCGCCACTGATCGGTCGTATGCCGGTCCCACTCAGCATTGAGGCGCGGCACGTACCTCGCCAGACTGCTCGGTTCCGATGTAGTTGTCGCCACTCCTGGCCCCCAAACTCGGTGACCCAGATTACGGGATCGTCACGCTGAGTGTGGCCTCCAGCATTGTTTTCACTCCGGATCAGTCGATGAGGGCGCGGACGGCGTCGTTCGCTCGCGCCAAGCGGTCGGAAACGAGTCGAACCATCGCCCGGTGCAACGCCAGCGCCAGATCGGGGTCCTCTCGCTCCATCCGAGCGACGGCCTCCACGCCGACCCGCTCGACGACGCAATCGGTGGTCGCTAGGACGGACGCGGTACGGAGCTCCCCGGTGTAGAAGCCGAGCTCCCCCACCACCGAGCCGGTCCCGACCCGGGCGAGACGGGCGATTGGCTGCCCCTCGAGCTCGAGCTGGGCCGTCAACGACCCCGACTCAACGATGAACAGATCGGTGGCGGCGGTGCCCTGCTGGATCAAGGCCTCCCCCGCCTTCACCTCGACCCGCTCGACGTATTGGCGGAGCCGGTCGGCCCCGCCCTCGACATCCATGAGCGAGCTCAGCAGGTGCTGGGCATCGTGGGTGTGATCGACCTGGGCATCGGCGACCCCCAGCAGAACGTCCTCGCACCACTCGAGGCCGTGGTCGAGATCGGGGAAGAACTCGACGCCCGGCAGCGACTCATCGAAGCCACCGACCTGCAGCTGGTTCTTGATCTCCGGGTTGACACCGGTCATGACGACCGTGAAATCGAGTGGTCCGGCGAGTCGGGCCAGCTTCATGAAACTGAGCACGACCGACGAGTCGATGCCGCGGATGCGCCGGAAGTCGATGACGACGAACCGGACCTCGCGGCCCTCCGGCTGCATGGCGCGCAGCTGAATGCTCTCGATGACTTTGTGCACGGAACCAAAGAACAGGAACCCCTGCAACTCGAGGATGTCGATGTGCTCGCCCATCTCATACAACTCAGACTGATGCTGGGGTGACCGGTTCACTTTGCTCGTGAACTCCGAGCCGGTCAGGCGATGCTTGACCGTGTCGGTTTTGCTGTACGTCCACGCAAACAGGCCGGCCGACAGGGCGATGCCAACACCGACCCCCTGCAGGAAGCCGGCGAAGGCAACCACGAGCACGATGGCTAGCACGACGGCGTATTCGGCCGGGGGCAATCGCCGGCGGAAGGCGACCAGCCACTCGTACAGGAGCTCCACCCCGAAGCTGACGATGAGCCCGCCGAGCAGCAGTCGGGGTACGTACTCGATGAGACCACCACCGGCGAACGCCACGAGGAAGCAAACCAGCGCTGCGACGTAGGCAACGATTCGGTTCGGGTCCCCGAGAGCCCGGCCCAGCATCGTGAGGGTTAGGTGGTGATACCCGGGGGGTCCCCCTACAAGACCGGTGAAGACGTTGGAAAGGCCGGAGGCGCTCAGCTCACCGTCCAGGTCGAGATCCTCCTCGTTCATGATCTCGATCGAGTTGGCATTGAAGAGCAACCCGACAATGGCCAGCACGATGATGGTCAGAAGATCTCCCACCTGTCCGACGATGGCGCCCCAGTCGGCGTCGGCGAACGCCGAGGGGCCGATCGGTACCCAGCGAGGACTCTCGGCGAACGGGCCGAGCAACCATCCCCCGGCTTTGGCCTCATCGACGGACCCGAAGACGAGGGTGGACGCCCAGAACAGCACGAGAGCGCCCAGAA
>SHLN01000326.1 GCA_004283105.1 Acidimicrobiia bacterium | reverse complement strand
TGCTGCGCTGGCGTTCGCACTCTTCTGGTGGATCGAACGGCGCCGGGCAGACCCGCTCATCGACCTCTCGTTGTTCACGGGCCGCAACTTCGCGGCCGGAGTGGGAGTGAACTTCCTGGTAGGGGCGGTCCTCATCGTGGCCATGGTCGATGTTCCACTGTTTGTGAACCTGGTGGTTGAGACGTCGCTGCAGGATGCCGCCGTCCTGAGCGGGTGGGTGTTGTCTGGCCTCACCGCCGCCATGGCCGTGACGTCGTACCTTGGTGGTGTGGCCACCGAACGCACCTGGTACCGGCCGGTGATCGTCGTCGGACTGCTGGTGACCGGGCTCGGATTCCTCGTGGTGGGCGGAAGCTGGGACGCCGACGTTGGGCCGTGGACGATGGGCTGGCAGCTCGTGATTCTCGGAATCGGGTTCGGTCTGGTCACCGCGCCGACAAACGCGGCAGTGGTGGATGCCGCCCCGGCCGGACAGCGCGGGACTGCCGCCGGGCTCGTCATCGTGTCCCGGCTCATGGGCCTGGCCGTCGGCTTGTCCGGCCTGACGGCGTGGACGCTCTATCGGTTCGACCGGCTGCGCTCCGACCTCGACCTGCCAGGCATCGGCGATCCCGGCTATCAGGACGCCCTCGAGGCTGCCACCGCCGACATCACCGCCCAGTCTCTGACGGAGACCTTCCTGTTCGCTGTCGTCGTCGTGGCGGCCGGGCTGCTGGTTGCGATGGGTTTCCGGCGGACCGACCGGCCGATCGACACGCGAGAATGAGAACGTCATGCCGGCAAATCTGAATCCGGAGTACAAGGCAGCCGAGGCGGCCTTCAAGCGGTCCCGCGATCCCCAGGAACGGCTCGACAACTTGCGGGAGATGTTGCGGGTCATCCCGAAACACAAGGGCACCGATCACCTCCAGGCCGACCTCAAGACGCGCATCAAGGAACTGAGCGCCGATCTGGCCGGCCCCAAGAAGTCGGGCGCCCGCACCGGTCCGCAGACATTCGTGCATCCCGAGGGCGCGGCACAGGTTGCGCTGCTCGGTCCTCCCAATACAGGCAAGTCGGCTCTCCATGCCCGGCTGACGGGCTCCCATGCCGCATCGGAGGCCTATGCATTCACCACCCAGTACCCGCAGCCGGGGATGTTCGACCACGAGGACGTTTCGTTTCAGCTCGTCGACCTGCCGCCCCTGTCCCCCGAGCACCCGATCCCGTGGATAGCCAACACGCTGCAATCTGCCGATGGCTGTCTGTTCATCGTCGATGTCAGTCGGCCCGGTTGTGTGGAACAAGTCCTCGGCGCCCTCGACCTTCTCGCCGAGCGCAAGGTGCGGGTTTCATCGGTGTGGCCGGGCGACGACGGGGCTGAGGCCGACGGTGACGACGACGATCCGTTCACCCTCTTCCTGCCGACTGTGCTCGTGGCAAGCAAGTCCGACATCGTCGACCACGCCCGTGACGAGCTGACCGTCCTCGAGGAGCTGACCGGTCTGGACTGTCCCGTCCTGAGCGTGTCGTCCGTCAGTGGCGACGGCCTTCCGGAGCTTGGCTCGTTTCTATTCGATCACCTGGCCGTCGTGCGGGTGTACACGAAGAAACCGGGCGAGGACGTAGACGACGGAA
>SHLN01000019.1 GCA_004283105.1 Acidimicrobiia bacterium | reverse complement strand
GCGAGCGCTTCGGCCATTTCGACGCCGAGCCCGTGCAAGAGGAGGTAGTCGTTGTACCGGTCGGCGGCGAACAGTTGGGCGGTTCGCTCCGAGACCCGGGCGCCGACCGACACGAGGTGAAAGGCGGCGTAATCGACCCCGGCATCCATCGGGCGGAAGAAGTCGGCGATGCACAGGTGCCGATCGTCCTGTTGGCGCGGGAACGTGAACCGAACCCGTTCCTTCGACCGCTCGACGTCGTCCCAGATGACGAGATCGTTACCGTCGCCATTGGCCGGAAAGTAGCCATACACCAGCTGCGGCGTCAGCAGATCATCGGCCCGGGCTGCGGCCAGCTGCTCGCGTAGCTGAGCGCGCAGGCGGTCCTTGAAGTCGGCGTCGTTCTCACCGGTTTCCGGTCGGAATTGCCATTGGTTGCGGAAGAGGGCGGTTTCGTTGAGATAGCCGGCCACGTCATCGATCGGAATGCCCTTCACCACCCGGCTGCCGAGAAACGGGGGCGCGAACACCTCGTTGTCAACCGCAACCGAGGGCGCCCGGTCCGGCAGTTCGGCCGCCTCGGAAACGGTCGGAGTGGTGCTGCGGGACGGGAGGGACCGGCCTTTCAACCGGTCGGGCTCGGGACCGGACTCGCCGGCCACGATGTACTGCATGGCGTCGAGGCCGGCGAAGGCATCCTTGCCGTAGTACACCCGCCCGGCATACCGCTCCTGGAGCTGCCCTTCGACGTACGAACGTGTGAGGGCGGCGCCACCCAGCAGGACCGGTATGTCGGCGAGCCCGCGCCGGGTCAACTCGTCGAGGTTGTCCTTCATGATGAGCGTGCTCTTGACGAGCAGGCCGCTCATGCCGATGGCGTCTGCTCCGGTCTCCTGGAAGGTGCGGACCATGTCGTCGATGTCGACTTTGATGCCGAGATTGTGCACCTCGAATCCGTTGTTCGTGAGGATGATGTCAACGAGGTTCTTGCCGATGTCGTGGACGTCGCCCCGAACCGTTGCCAGCACAATCGAGCCGCGGGTGCTCGTCTCTTCCTTCTCCATCTTCGGTTCCAGGTAGCCGACCGCCGCCTTCATCGTCTCGGCCGACCGGAGCACGAACGGCAGCTGCATCTCTCCCGATGCGAAGAGCTCGCCGACCGTCTTCATCCCCTCCAGGAGGATGTCATTGATGATGGCAAGCGGGCCGATACCGCTACCGATGGCCTCCTCGAGATCGTCCTCGATCCCGGGCCGGGCGCCGTCCACGATGCGCTCCTGCAGCCGCCGTTCCACCGTCCAGCCGCTGCGATCTTCCGCCTCGGCAGACTCGACCACCACGTCGGCGAACAGGTCGAGGAGCGCCTCGAGCGGGTCGTAGTCGTCCCGGCGCCGGTCGTAGATGAGATCGAGACACACGTTCCGCTGATCGTCTGGGATCTTGTTGAGAGGCAGCAGTTTGCCGGCATGGATGATGGCGGCGTCCAGGCCGGCTTCGACACACTCGTGGAGGAAGACCGAGTTGAGGACGCGGCGAGAGGCGGGGGAGAGCCCAAACGAGACGTTGGAGACTCCGAGGACGGTAGAAACACCCGGCAACTCCGCCTTGATCCGGGTGACGGCCTCGATAGTGGCGATGGCGTCACCGCGCAGGTCGTCGTCGCCGGTACTGAGGGGAAAGGTCAGCGGATCGAAGATGAGATCGGAGGGCTCGAGTCCGTACCGGTTGACGGCGAGGTCGTGGATGCGATGGGCGATCTCGAGCTTCCACTCGAGCGTGCGAGCCTGACCCTTCTCGTCGATGAGGAGGCAAATGACCGCCGCTCCGTGCTCGCGCGCCAGCCCGAAGACGCGATCGAGGCGCGACCCGGGCGCGTCGCCCTCTTCCAGGTTGGCCGAGTTCAGCACGCTTCGGCCCCCGATCAGCTCGAGTCCCGCCTCCATGACCTCGGGTTCGGTGGAGTCGAGCACGATGGGAACGGTGATCTCGGTCGCGAACCGTCCACCGAGCAGGTTCATGTCGGCGACGCCGTCACGTCCGACGTAGTCAACGCACAGGTCGAGCAGGTGGGCGGATTCGGTGACCTGGTCTTCGGCGATGGCGATGCAGGCGTCGACGTTCTCTTCCAGGAGCGCCTCGCGGAATGCCTTGGATCCATTGGCATTCGTGCGCTCTCCGATGATGAGAAACGATGTGTCCTGACGAAACGGGACCGTCGAGTAGGTGGAGGCGGCCGCCGGGACGTGCGACGGTGACCGGCGCGCCGGCGTGAGGGGCCGGCACCGGTCCACCACGGCCTGCAGATGCGCTGGAGTGGTGCCGCAGCAGCCGCCGATGACCTGGACGCCGAACTCGTTGACGAAGGACTCGAGGTGGGTGGCCAGTGCCTCCGACGTCAGGTCGTAGGACATCTCGCCGTCAATCACCTGGGGGAGCCCGGCGTTGGGGATCACCGAGATCGGCATCCGGGAGTTCTCAGACAGATACCGGAGCGGCTCATACATCTCCGCCGGCCCGGTTGCGCAGTTGATTCCCACTATGTCCGCGCCCACGGCATCGATGGTCGTCAGAGCGGCTCCGATCTCGCTACCTGGCAGCATCCGCCCGGTGAGCTCGATGGTCACCTGCACCTGGAGGGGCACCTCGCGTCCTGCCTGCGCCATGGCCCGGCGGGCACCGTTCATGGCCGCCTTGACGCCGAGGAGATCGAACTGGGTCTCGATGAGGATGAAGTCACACCCGGCATCGAGCATGGCGGCGGATTGGATCTCGTAGCCATCCCGGAGCTCGGCGTACGGAATCTGGCCGAGGGAGGCGAACTTCGTGCCCGGGCCGATCGAGCCGGCGACCCAGCGGGGCCGCCCATCGCGGGCGATGAACTCATCGGTCACCCGGCGGGCGATCCCGGTGGCGGCCGCGGCCAGCTCATAGGTCCGGTCGGCGATTCCGTATTCGCCGAGCGGAACGGCGAATGCGCCAAATGTGTTCGTCTCGGTGACGTCGACACCGACCTCGAAGAACGACCGGTGGACCGCCTCGATGACGTCGGGACGGGTCACGCTCAGCAGTTCGTTGCAGCCCTCGAAGGCCGGGCCCCCGAAATCGTCCAGCGTGAGTCCAAACCCCTGGAGCGATGTGCCGGTAGCGCCGTCGAGAATGACGACCGAGCCGGACGAAACGGCATCCAAATAGGTACTCACGGTCGGTGCTCGCAATCGGTCATCTCTCCTCTTTCCTCGAACCGCTCGCCGAGCGCCTCGAGCGGAGAAGACCGCTCGGTGGCAGCTCATCGTTCAGGCATTGGCACCGTGCCGTGGCCGGTTGCCGCGGTTTCGCAGGGCCTGTCCCTCCACCGCTCGTGATAAACGCTTCGTTGTCGCTTCATCGTAGTGCCAATTGCCGACGCGGACATTGACATAGCCGCGGGCGATCGGTAGCTTCCCCCACCATGACTTGGCATATGTGTCGCTGTGAATGCTCTCGGGTGGGCCACCCGGGTGCCGGCGACGTTGCCCTGCACTCCTGACCAGACGAACCACCTCGAGAGCCAACCGACCTTCGTCTGAGCCCGTCAGCACCGGCCACCCGCCGGGTCGCACGTTCACCTAAAGGAGTTGCAATGAAAGAGAACACCGAACTGGTTCGGGGCGGCCTCACGCGTTCTGGCTTTGACGAAACGGCCGAGGCACTATTCCTCACGTCCGGCTACGTCTACGAGTCGGCCGAGCAGGCAGAAGCGACGTTTGCCGGTGACGTCGACCACTACATCTACTCCCGGTATGGGAATCCCACGGTCTCCATGTTCGAGGAGCGTCTGCGCCTGCTGGAAGGCTCCGAGGATGCCTGGTCGACGGCGTCGGGTATGGCCGCCGTCTTCTGGTCGCTGGCAGCTCTGCTCGAACAGGGCGACCGGGTGGTCGCCTCGCGCGACCTGTTCGGATCGTGTTTTGTCATCCTCGACGAGTTATTGCCCCGCTGGGGCATCCGCACCGAATTCGTCAACGGTGCCTCGCTGGACGAGTGGGAACAGGCTCTGGCGACCCCGGCCGCGGCCGTGTTCTTCGAGAGCCCCTCCAACCCCATGCAGGGTCTGGTGGATGTCGCCGCTGTGTCCGAATTGGCGCACGCCGCCGGAGCCATGGTGGTGGTGGACAACGTGTTCGCCACTCCCATTCTCCAGAAGCCGCTCACGCTCGGAGCCGACATCGTCGTGTATTCGACGACCAAGCACATCGATGGCCAGGGGAGGACCATGGGCGGGGCGATCCTCGGGAGCTCCGAGTACATCCAGGAGCAGCTCAAGCCGTTCATGCGCCACACCGGTCCCACCCTCAGCCCGTTCAACGCCTGGGTGCTCGTGAAGAGCCTCGAGACCCTGACGCTGCGAGTTGCTCATCAGACGGGATCCGCCTTGCGCCTGGCCGAGGTGCTGGAGACCACCGCCCGGGTCAACCGCGTGTGGTACCCGGGCCTGGCCTCACACCCGCAAGCCGCCCTCGCCGAAAGACAGATGAGCGGTGGCGGCACCGTGGTGACCTTCGAGGTCGAGGGAGGGAAGGAAGGCGCCTTCCAGGTGCTCAACGGTACGAGCATCATCGACATTTCCAACAACCTCGGCGACAGCAAGTCGCTCCTCACCCATCCGGCCACCACCACCCATCGCCGCATCGGCCCGGAGGCGCGGGCGGCGGTGGGGATCACCGACGGGGTGATCCGGCTCTCGGTCGGCCTCGAGGATGTCGACGACCTCCTCGAGGATCTGACCGGATCATTGGAGCAACGATGAGTGCGCCGGCGACGGTGGACGTCAACGTCCCCCGGTTCAATCAGGTCATGGTGGCCGCCCTCGTCGGCGCTGCCTTCGTCCTCCAGTGGTGGCCGCTCGTAGCCATCACGGCGGGCATCCTGGCATTGACCCGATTCGGCGGACCCCGCCTCGGCGTGTTCACCCAGACATATGAGCGCATGATTCGTCCACGGATGGCTGGACCGATAGAGCATGAAGCGGCTGCCCCGCCCCGCTTCGCGCAACTGCTCGGGACCGTGTTCCTCGGCGCCGCCACCGTTCTGTTCGTCTTTGGGTGGCCGGTGGCGGCCTGGGCCGTTGCCGTGGCCGTGTTCGCCCTGGCGATGCTGGCGGCCACCACTCGCATCTGCGTCGGCTGCATCATCTACGACCGGGCAGTGGCCTGATGGGGCCCGCGCTCCTCAGGATGGCCGTCCTGCTGCTTGTCGGCGGCGGAGCCTGGTTTCTCGTCGGCCGGTGGCAGCGGCGCCGTGGACCGGCTCCAACGGTGCTTCCGCCCGGCATCACCGTCCTGACCGGCCCCGGATGTGCCCTCTGCGGTCCCGTCGAACGCGCCCTCCTACGGGCCGGGGCTGCTCCGCGAGTGGCCGACATCCACGAGGTTGACCTCTCCGGACCTCCGATCCGGTCGCTCCCGGTGGCACTGGTGGTTGACCACGAGGGGGGCGTCGTCATGCGGCGCTCCGGTCGGGCGGCCCTCGACGACGCCGCTGCCCTCGCAGACCGGGCATCTGCCCTCTAGGTGCCGGCCGGGTACTCGCCCATCAGTTCGACAAACCGTTCGACGCCGATGTTGCCACCCGACAGGGTGACTCCAACCCGCTGTCCGATGAGGTCGACCTTCCGGCTCAATACGGCTGCGAGCGCCGACGCCCCGCTCGGTTCGAGCACGATGTGAAGGCGCTCGAAGGCAAACCGCATGGCGGCAACGATCTCGGCATCGGAGACGGTGACCACATCGTCCACCCGCTCCTTCATGACGGCAAAGGTCCGCTCCCCGACTGAGGTGGTCTGTTGGCCGTCGGCGATGGTGCGAGGCGTGGGAATCGTCACGATCCGCCCCTCCCGCATCGATTGCACGGCGTCGTTGCCGGCCTCCGGTTCCACCCCGATCACCTGGACGGCCCCGGACTGGGCCTTGGCTACGGTGGCACACCCCGAGATGAGACCGCCGCCCCCAACACACACAAGCAACGAATCGAGATGACCGGCGTCCTGGAAGAGCTCGAGCGCCGTGGTTCCCTGCCCGGCGATAACGTCCCAGTGATCGAAGGGGGGAATGAGAGCGATTCCCCGTTCCTCCGCCAGTTCCAGCCCGCGCTCGTGGCGGGGCTTGTCGCTGTAACGGTCGAAGTAGACCACCTCAGCCCCATAGCCACGGGTGGCCGCCAGCTTGAGAGATGGCGAATCCTCAGGCATGAGGATGACCGCCCTGACGTCGTGCAACGCAGCTGAAAGGGCGACTGCCTGGGCGTGGTTGCCTGAGGAATAGGCAGTAACGCCTCGCAGGCGGGCGGCGTTCTGGAGCCGGGAGACCGCGTTGTAGGCACCTCGGAACTTGAACGACCCGGTTCGCTGGAAACACTCTGCCTTGAGGAAGACCTCGGCCCCGACCAGCTTGTTGAGGGTGCTACTGGTCACCACCGGCGTTCGGTTGGCGACCCCTTCCAGCCGCGCCGCCGCCGATTCGACGTTGTCGAGTGTGACGAGTCGTTCACGCATGGCAGCGGACTACGACCCGGCCGGGATCGCACCGAAGTATTCGACGAGCTTCTCGTCTGCCCGCTCGCCAAAGAGGATCTCGGCAGCTTCTCGCAGGCCTTCCGAGGTCCGGACATCGTGCTCCGGAATCACCTGGGTGATCTTCGACCGCCGCCTGAGAAAGTCTTCTAGTTTCGTGACCATCTCGGTCCCGGCTGCCAGGTGGAGCTCGACCCGCAGGTAGTCGGCGTTCTTCATGATGTCCTCGCCCATCGATGGGTCACGGCGGATGGCGTCGAGCATTTGAAACGCCCGGCGGCCATAGCGCCGCCACAACCGGTCACTGAGGGGCTCAACGTTCGGTTTGTGACGAAGGTCGTCGAGTTTCATCAGCCGAGCCTGGCGGTAGAACTCTGCCCGGGTGGCCGCCGCCGGCTCGCCATACCAGGTACCGGTGTCCTCCTCGAGCGGTACGCCCAGCTTCTCGACGGCGTCGGCCACTTCCTCACCGACATTGAGACAGTCGGTGAGCTTGCCACCGAACACGGTGACGACCTGGCGAGGCTCGTCGATCTCGATCTCGTGTTTGCGAGACAGCTTGGTCCAGTCCACCTGCGTTTGATCGCCTCCCTCGCGCTTGACCACGAGCGGCCGCACCCCCGATCGGTCGGCGATCACATCGTCGACCGTCAGCGGCCTCTCGAGATCGAGGCGGGCGTTGATCTGCGTGAGCAGGAAATCACGGTCCTCGTCGGTGACGCGGGTATACGGAGTGTCGACCCGGGTGTCGGTGGTGCCGATGACAGAGCGGCGACCCATCGGGATGACGTAGAAGAGTCGTCCGGTGTCATCGAAGAAGGCGAGCACCCGCTCGTTGGCGGTGAGGCGGGGAACGACGAGGTGGATCCCTTTCGAGAATACGATGCGATGGTCGGTGCGGGGCCCAAGATCCTCGTTGAGGGCGTCGGCGAATGGGCCGGCTGCGTTGATGATCACCCGGGCACGACAGGAAAGCTCGGTGCCCGTCTCTCCATCGCGAAGGCGGGCCCGCCAGCCGTGCGGCGTTCGCTCGGCGCCCAGGAGCTCGACGTAGTTGGCGGCCGCGGCTCCCACGTCCATCGCAGACCGGACAAAGCTGAACACGAAACGGGAGTCGTTGTCTGGCAGGTAGGCGTCGTAATACTCGATCCCGCCCTGGGACTCGCTCGTGTCCACGACCGGCTCGATCGACTCGATCTTCCTGGCCGACAACATCCGGGGGCGATGGGTGCGGAAGCCGCCGATAATCCAGTATCCGAGCGCGCCGAGGGCCGCCAGCCAGCGCGGAAACGGTGAGGCCTTGTCGAGGGTGGCCAGGAACCCGACCGGCTTGATGTTGTCGGGATAGGCCTTGATGAGCCGGTTGCGGGACACGCAGAGCTTGCGCACGAGGAAGAACTCGTAGCTTTCGAGATACTTGAAGCCGCCCCACACCAGGTTCGATGATTCCTGGCTGGTGAAGCCCCCGAAGTCGCCCCGATCGACGAGGGCCACCGATGCGCCCCGTCCGGCCAGGACGGCGGCCGAGACGGCTCCGTTGATGCCGCCGCCCACGATGAGCACATCGAATGAATTGCCGTTGATTCTCTCGAGCGCGGTATCTCTGAGGTTCATACCCTGAGGCTACCGAGGGGCGGTAACGTCGCGGAACGAACGGAAGGATGCGGCGGTGAAGACAATCGGTCTGCTTGGGGGGATGAGCTGGGAATCGTCAATCGAGTATGAACGGCTCATCAACACCGAGGTGCGGCGGCGCCTCGGCGGAACCCACTCCGCCGATCTCCTCGTCCGCTCCTACGACTTCGCCGCCATAGAAGAGCTCCAGGAGCGAGCCGACTGGGACGCGGCCGGAGCTCTGCTGGCCGCCGACGCTGCCGCACTCGAGGTGGCCGGGGCCGACCTCATCCTCCTGTGCACCAACACCATGCATCGGGTAGCCCCCGCCATCGAAGCGGCAATCTCGGTCCCGTTTCTCCATATCGCCGATGCCACTGCCGCCGCCGTTGGGCGGGCGGGTGTGCAGCGCGTTGCCCTGCTCGGCACCCGCTACACGATGGAAGAAGACTTCTACCGGGGGCGGCTGTCCGACCACGGTCTCGAGGTGTCGGTTCCCGACGAGGCCGGGCGGGATCTCGTCCATCGCGTGATCTTCGACGAACTCGTCCGGGGCGAAGTGAGGGCGGACTCCCGCCTCGAGTTCATCGGCATAATCGAGCGGCTCGTAGCCGATGGGGCGGACGGGGTGATCGCCGGGTGTACCGAGATCGAGCTCCTCGTCACGCCGGACGACGTTCCCTACCGGTACTTCCCGACCACGGCCCTCCATGCCATGGCTGCGGTGGATGCCGCCCTCGATCGCTAGGAGGCGCGCCGGCGCCGGCCGGTCTCGGTCTCGTGGCGGAGGAGGCGGCGTGCGAATGCGACGGGATCTGTGTCATCGGGAAGCCGGTAGCCGACCGGTGATGCAATCCAATGACCGAGCTGGTTTGTCGAAGCTTCGCCTTCATCTCTCAGTAGCAAAGCAAGATCATCGGACCACACGAACACCATTCGACCTCCTTTTCGACATCCCCGTCCCACCATAGAGGACGTGTCAAGTCATCGAACGAGTTCCGATTTCGGGCTCAGAATGCCCTCCTCGCGCAATGGAATCGCTCCTCACAGAGCCGCCCGACGAGCGCCTAGACGTCGAGGTTGGCGAGCACGCCGTTCACGAGCCGGGCACTCTGCATGACGTAGAAGTGCACCGACGGAACGCCCCGTTCGAGGAGGTCGCGCGTTTGCCGGGTTGCCCACTCGACACCGATATCCGATGCGAAGCTCTCGTCGGCATTCATGACTTCGTCGGCCAGCTCGGCCGGGACTTCGCAATGGAAGGTGCGCGGGATGCTCACGACCTGGCTCTGACTTGCGAGGATCTTGATGCCGGGAATGATGGGAACCACGATGCCCTGGCGGCGGCATTCGTCTACGAAGTCGAAGTAGTAGCCGTTGTCGAAGAACATCTGGGTGACGATGTACTCGGCGCCGGCGTCGACCTTCTGTTTGACCCGGGCGACATCGGCCTTCAGGTTGGGGGCCTCGAAATGCTTCTCGGGATAGCCGGCCGCTCCGATGCAGAACTCGGTGGGGGAGGCGTCGAGGAGTTCTTCGAGGTAGACCCCCTTGTTCATTTCGGCAATCTGGGTTATGAGGTCCGAGGCGTAGACGTTGCGGCTGCGCCCATGCTCGAGCCGTTTCTCGTATCCAGATGAGTCGCCCCGGATGGCCAGCACATTGTCGATTTCCAGGTAGCGCAGCTCGATGAGGAAGTCTTCCGTCTCCTGACGGGTGAAGCCCTCGCACAGAATGTGGGGAACTGCGTCGATGTTGAACTTGTTCTGAACGAGCGCGCAGACACCGAGCGTTCCGGGCCGCTTGCGCTTGATCCGCTTCTCGTACCCGGTGGCGACTTCCTCGTAGACAACCTCGGCGGCATGGCTCGTGATGTCGATGAACGGAGGCCGGTGGGCCATGAGATCTTCGATGAGCCCGAGGAGATTGGAGAGCTTGCCCCCGCGGGTGGGGGGAATGATCTCAAAGGTAATGAACGGATCGGTAGCCCGCTCGAGGTGCTCGGTGACTTTCATCGCACGATCACTTTACGCCCACGTGCGGAATCGCGTTTGCATCGGCGGCCCGACCGGCGAGCGGGCTAGTCGGGTTCGGTAGAGGCACGCCACCCGCGGAGCAGCCCGGTCATGTAGACGGCAAGCAGCAGCCACGGTGCAAGGAGCAGGCCACCGGCTGCCTTGACGGCGTCGACGATGAGGACGAGCACCACCAACGGGCCTGCTGCGACGGTGGCGACTCCAGGCGGGAGGCGGGAATCGACCACCCGGCGCACAAACCCAACCGTTGCGATGTCTTCGATCGTCTCCGCCGTGGTGAGGTCGATTTCAGTCGCAGCGGCCGAGAGCACGATCGGCTCGGGCAGCGTCGGCATGAACGCTACTTCTGAGAACGGCGGGTTGGTCGGTGGTAGCACCGCAGCCGCTGTAAGCGTCGTAGATGTCGTAGATGTGGTTGCCGTCCGCGCCCGGGTAACTAGTCACTGCTGCGCATCCAGTTGCCGCAATCTGCCTCAGTTGAAGGAGTACCCGCCCTCGAAACGACTAGTTCTCGAGCGGGAGTCCCGCCTCATTCCATGAGATGATTCCGCCGTCGACATCCCAGACCTCCGTGAACCCGAGATCACGCATGATGTCCATCGTTTGCGAGCTGCGGTTCCCCGATCGGCAATACACCACGTAGGGAACGTCCTTGGAGAGGGTGTCGAGCTGGGACGCGAAATCGGCCGCGTAGAAGTCGACGTTGATCGAGCCGGGTACCCGGACCTCGTTGAATTCCTCGGGCGTACGGACGTCGAGCAGTACCACCTCGGGAGCGCGGTCGTCGAGGACGGCAGCAGCGTCTGAGGCCGAGACGAGCTGGATCTCGGCGGTAGCCGTACCCCCGCAGGCAGCAAGAACGAGCGCGAGGAGCAACGTGAGAAGGATTGGTCGAGATTTCATGGCGCCAAGATACCGCGTTCCGGATTGGGAGCATCCAACCCGCCACCGGTCTCCGACGCGGTGGGAGTAGCGTACGTCGCGCGCCCCGAACCGTGAGCCACCATGTCGACCACACCGTCGTTCAAGATCGCCTTCATCGGATCACATTCCGTCCGTAAGACGAATGCTGTGCACTCGTTTGCCGGCGCCGTCGGACGGAGCGGTCGCAGCGTCGAGGTCGGTCGGGAGGTCATCCGGTTCAATCCGCTCGGGCTCAACGAGGGTGCCTCGCCCGAAGCCCAGCTCTGGGTCCTCATGGCGCAGATTCAACAAGAGCTCGAACTGCGGAACCGGGCCGAGGTCCTCGTTACCGATCGGGCGGTCATCGACAACTTCGCCTACTTCCTAAGGGTCACCGGGGGAGTGGATCCCTTCGACGTGAAGCCCCTCGTCCGCAACTGGTGCTCGACCTACGACCTGTTCGTTCGCCTGCTCCCGGATATCCCATTGAGAAGCGACGGAGTACGCAGCACGAACGACACGTTCCGAGACGAGATAGAGCGCATTCTCGATGCGATCGTTCCGACCTACATCCCGGAGGAACGGCTCACCGCCATTCCGGCTTCCAGGATCACCGAGGACTTCGACTGGGCCGGCTTGCTCGAACAGCTGGTGGGTCCCGACGAAGCCCTCGACCACCCCGAGCCTCAGCCGGTGATGCTGTTCCCAACCCTGTGGGATTAGGTGCATGGGAGATCCGCACACACCGGAACCTGAGTTCTTCGAGTCGATCTATCGCCGGGCCGGGCGGGATCCCGGCTCAATCCCGTGGGCCGATATGGAGCCGACGCCGTTGCTGGTTCGGTGGCTCCGGGACACCAGCCATGGGCCGGGGGATGCCGTGGTGGTGGGCTGTGGCCTGGGCGACGACGCCGAGGCGCTTGCCGCCGCCGGCTGGAACGTCACCGCCTTCGACCTCTCTCCCGCCGCCATCGGCTGGTGTCGAGAGCGGTTTCCGACCAGCACTGTCGACTACCGGGTGCAGGATCTGACCGACCTGCCTGCGCCGTGGCTCGGTGCGTTCGACCTCGTGATGGAGGCCCGAACCATCCAATCGTTCCGGCCGGAGAAGCAACCCCGGATAATCGGATGGATCTCTGACCTCCTGGCGGCACAGGGCCGCCTCCTTGTCGCAGCCATCGGACACCGGGGAGCACCACGAGTAACCGGACCGCCGTGGCCGGTGGCAGAGGCAGACCTCAGCGCATTCCTGGAACGCGGCCTCGAGTTGCACGATTTCTCGGCGAACCCAAGCCCGTGGGAGGGCTTCGAATTGTTCGAGCTCGAGTATCGGAAGGCGTAGCGGGATGGCTCAACCCCAGGGGTTCGAGTGGGTCAAGCGCAAGAACGGCGACGTTGTCATCACGCACCTCGGGAAGTTCGCCACCGTCTTGCGGGGCCGTCGGGCTGCGAAGTTCCTCGACGATGTGGCCGGCGACGACGACCAGGCGCTCATGGCGCGGGTCACCGGCAATTACAAGCGAGGAAACGAGAAGATGGCCCGGAAGCGACGCGGCAGGTGAGAGCCGAGTTCGTCGGGCTCAGACCCCGAGCGCAGCCGCCAACTCGTCGAAGCCCTCACACGAGAAATCAACGATCTGATCGAGCGGCAGAGTTTGGCCATGGTCACCAAACTCCATGGGCCGACTGATGAATGCCGTCTTCATTCCCAATTTGGATACCGCCTCGAGCTCACCGGGATGGGCCGCCACCATCAACACACTCGACAAGGGACGGTCCAACAGGGCGACATTCTCTCGATAGCAGTCGGCATCCTTCTTGTAGCGGTGCGCCAGCTCAGCAGACAAGATCACATCCCAGGCAAGGCCGGCGTGCTTTGCGCCGTTGACGAGGAGTGCAACGTTGCCGTTCGACATTGTTCCCACGATGAAGCGCTTCGTGAGGCGCCGAATCCCGTCGGGCGCGTCGGGCCAAGCATCGAGCCGATGCCAGAACTCGACCATGTCGTTGATGTCCTCAGGACTAGCTTCGATGGAGGTGGCCTCGAGCAGGGCCAGCAGGCTTGCCCGATGAAGATCGTCCAGGTTCGTCCACGAAAGCTCACCGGTGAGCACCTCGTCCATGGATGGCCCGTAGCGGCGCCGCCACTCGTCGGCGAAGAGAGGAGCATCTAGCTCCCAGCCGCGCCGGCCGCTCAGCTCCTCGAGCTGGCGGATGAGTGAGCCCCGCCAATCGACCACCGTCCCAAACACATCGCACAACACCACGTCGATGTCGTCGGTCAGTCCCATGTCAGGGCGTGGCGTCCGGGTCGAACCCGGTCGCCGCTCGAGCCGCCTCCTCTACTCGCGCAACGTACGCCGGCCACCAACCGGGCTCAACGTCCGGGAGGTTCTCGACCCCCGGCCGATGGCCGATGGCTCCGTCGATCCCTTCGCGGAGGATGTCGGCATGACCGAGATGCCGGTTCGTCTCGGCGATCATGTGGACGAGGATCCAGTGGAGAGTGACGGGGTTGACGTCGTCGGGCCACCACGGCACGGATCCGGTGTCGTCGATCGAGAGCTCGGTGATGGTGGCGTCGGCGTGGGCTGCGGCCCGCTGATAGAGGGCGATGATCTCTTCGCGCGTCTCATCGGCGCTCGCAAACATGTCCTCGTTTGGCTCGGGTTCGCGACCGTCCCACGGGAGACGCTCACCGTGCGGTCGGCCGAAGGTGTCGCCGAAATAGCCGAGCTCCACGGTGGCGAGGTGCTTGACGATGCCGAGCAAGTTGGTGCCGGTGGAGGTGAGCGGCCGCCTGGCGTCGTACTCCGGCACGGCCTCGAGCTTCCAAAGCAGCGCGTCACGGGCCGAACGGAGATAGCGATGCAGTGTTTCTTTGGTGGACGCAGGTTTCATGGGCGGAGTATGACATGGCCGGCCGGAGGCCGTTGCCGGTTTACAGAAACCTCACACACCGCTTCTCCGCTCTTCACAGTCTCCCGGGAGTCTGATCGTGAACGGACAACTAGGAGGAACCTGTGAAGAAGACGCTGCTGATCCTGGGGCTGACTGCCTTGCTCGTTGCGGGAGCGACGCTTCCCGCCGTGGCCCGAGAACGTGTGCCCGAGGTGGAGCGATCTGGTACCACCCGAACCTTTCCCCCCGCCTGGGTCGATATGTCCATCGAAGACCTACGCGCCGAAGTAGGGGAGCGGGCGGGGCGAGCGATCGCCCGGGTTGAACGCTCCCCCTGGCTCAGCGACAGCGCGAAGTCCGAGCTGCGGGCCGCTATCGACGCCCTGACCGGGGTGGTTGCGGAAACCGAATCCAACGCCGAGGTCGTCGGTCTGTCGATCTCACGGGTTCAGCTGGAGCGTTCCGAGCTTCGGTCAGAACGGCGTGGCACGACGATCGACCAGGACGCCCACATCGAAGCCGACGCCGACAGAGCGGCACGGCGGCTCGAACGACTGACGAAGGTGGTCACCTGGGCAGAAGCCGCCGGCGAAGATGTCGCCGGCATCGGAGCCATGCTCGATGAGGCAGGCGCGCTGCTCGAGGAGGCCTACGGCGATGGAACCGTTGAAGAACGACACGACGCCGCACACATCTCGCTGGCCTGGCTGGTGGAGGCTGCCGTCGCCCTCGACCGCCTCTAGGCGGCCCGCCTATCAGCTTGCGGTCGCCACTCCGGTGGTCGCCAACCGGGGGAGTTGGTCGAGAGAGCGAATCTCGTGGTCGATCGGGGCATCGGGGTGGGCACTTCCGCCGCCCGGGTTGTACCAGCAGGTTGCGATCCCGTAGCCGGCCCCGCCGGCGATGTCCGACGTGAGGCTGTCGCCCACCATCAGGACGGTCTCCTTCGGAGGCCAGCCGAGGGCCTCGAACGCCAAATCAAAGATCTTTGTCCCGGGCTTGGCCGTGTCCACCTCACCGGAGATGACGATTGCCGAGAAGAACGGTTCGAGGCCAAGCCGCTCGATACGCGCCCGTTGCACGGCACCAAGGCCGTTGGTGACGAGCGCCAGCGTCGCAGTGGTCGCCAGCGTTGCCAGGATCTGGCCCGCTCCGTCATAGAGGTCTCCGAAGCGGCCCATCCCGATGACAAACTGTTCGGCGAGCACCGTTGGATCGGCATCGAGACCGGCGGCGGCAACGAGGTCGGCGAACCGCCGGGCCTGGACCTGGTTGGGTGTGAGCTCCTGTCGCTCGACGGCCGCCCACAGCGCCCGGTTGATGTCGACGTAGGTCGCCAAATGTGCCCGTGGTTCGGACACACCGCCGGCGGCGAGTGCGTGATCAAACGCCAGCAGCTCGGCTGCTTCCGCGTCGAAGAGGGTGTTGTCGAGATCGAACAGCAGAGTTGAGTAGCGCATGGGCCCCGAAGGCTAGGACGGCCTTCTGGGGCAGCTGTGGGGCCGGACACGGGGCCCCACGAAATCGTAGGAGCCGACCTCCACGCCGGGTACGCTCTCCTTCGTGGACTGGCTCAGTGACCCAACCGGATGGAGCGCCCTAGCGGCTCTTCTGACACTCGAGATCGTGCTCGGTGTCGACAATGTGGTCTTCATCTCGATTCTGGCCAACAAGCTGCCGGCGAACCAGCAGGACTCGGCCCGGCGCACCGGCATCCTTGCGGCCGGGGGCATGCGGGTCTTGCTGCTGCTCGCGGTGGGCTGGATCATCGGCCTGGAAGATGAGTGGTTTGAGATCTTCGGCCGGGGATTCAGCGGTAAGGAAGTCATCCTTCTCGCCGGAGGTCTCTTCCTGATCTACAAGGCGACCAAGGAAATCCACCACAAGCTCGAGGGTGAAGACGAGCACGCGGAGGTCAAGGTAGTTCCGACCTTCAGCGCCGTCATCTTTCAGGTCATGTTGCTAGATCTCGTGTTCTCCATTGACTCGGTGATCACCGCGGTTGGCATGACCGACTACATCGCTGTCATGGTGATCGCCGTCATGGGGGCAGTCGTCATCATGCTCGTGGCATCCCGGGCCATCTACCAGTTCGTCAACCGGCACCCCTCGGTCAAGATGCTGGCCCTCGCGTTCCTGCTCCTTATAGGGATGACCCTCATCGCAGAGGGCCTCGGCGAGAAGATCCCCAAGGGTTACGTCTACTTCGCCATGGCGTTCTCGGTGTTCGTCGAAGTGCTCAACATCGGCGTCCGTCGCAAGACCAAGAAGCCGCTGAGTCTCCACGGCCGGATGTCTCCCGCTCCGGGCTCGGAATACGCTCAGGCGGAAACGACCGGCTGAGGACGGTCTCTATGACGGACCGCGATGGGGGAGCGGGCTACTCGTTCAGCGGTCGCCTCTTCCAGACCGAAACCGAAGCCGCCTGGGTGTTCGTCGGCCTACCGGCCGAAGCCGCCGATGAGATAGCGGAAGCGACAACGCCGGGTCGGGGATTTGGTTCGATCCGCGTGACGGCCCGAATCGGATCAACGGAGTGGCAGACCTCGCTCTTCCCGAGCCGGGAGTTTGGAACCTACCTCCTCCCGATAAAGCGGGCCGTGAGGGAACGCGAGCGGATCGACACAGGGGAGAGTGCCGACGTGTGGATCTGCCTCATTGAGGAATGAACGACCCCGTAGCTTTACATAACGAGGATTATCGGCGTTAGTACCTGCACAGGGCAGAGCTACTCTTGCCGGATGGCCGATGATTGCACACACATCCCCGAAGAACTGCCCGATGCGCGACCTCGCACGGCCGGTTGCGGGGATTGTCTCGAGATTGGATCAACCTGGGTGCATCTTCGGATGTGCGCAAGTTGCGGTCACGTCGGCTGCTGTGACCAATCCGACCATCACCACGCCCGTCATCATTACGCGACGAACCCCGAACATGTGCTCTTGCGCAGCTTCGAGCCCGGTGAGGCCTGGTGGTACTGCTGGATCGACGACTTCGCCTTCGAGATCGATGGGGTTGGCGCCCTCCGGTCTGCCTAGTCGTCCGGTTCCGCCCTTCCCCGGCTGTCCCTACCCACTCCCTTAATCCGTCACTGTGACGTAACGATGACGGTCTCGCAGCTCGAGCGGCGGAGCAACCCTCGCGACCGTTGTCCACTCTTCAGGCCGGCCTCGATCGGTGTCGCTCCCGACCTGTCACCGCGCACATACCGACCAGCAGCCGACCCCCCGAATGGACTGGTGCCGGTCCGACTCCCCCACCAGATTCGACCAGCCCGCACAGAGCGGAGTCAACGGTATGGTTGTCCGGTATGACAGGGGGATTGCATTGAAACCATTGAGCCTGGTCCGGCGCATCGTCGTCACTGTGCTGGGCGTAGTCATCGTCCTCGTCGGGGTCGTACTGCTCTTCATCCCTGGTCCGGGCACCGTGGTCATCATCGCCGGCCTGGCCGTCCTCGGCAGTGAGTTCGAGCGACCCCGGGCCTGGGTCGAGTCAATGCGTGCTCGCGTTCAATCGGCCATGAATCGCTGACCAGGCCAGGTCAGATCACTCCGCCCCCAGCGCCCGCGCTTCGAGCCGGAACGCTCTGGTCCGGGAGGCCGCCTCGTAGAGCGTCTGAAAAGCCTCCGTGTAGTCCCGCAGGGTGGGAGCATCACCGAGATCCTGCTCGGCGTCCTCGAGGGCTGCTTCCAGGAGGTAGATCCGGTCGCGCCATTCGTCGAACTGAGCCCGGCTGATCAGCACCTCATCCGGAGCCAACCCCTGGGCGGCCGCCAGCCGGCGGGCTTCATAGTGGCGCTGCCGATGCGATCGCTTGCAGAACCGACGCGGCCGACCGGGTCCCGACGGATCGGGTACCGGCGCCGCGCACCACGGGCAGCGTCGTATCTGTTTCGTCACAGTGATGATTCTTACACGCCGGGGGCGACTAGTGTCGCATCCCATGTTGCACCCGGTGCTCGAGGAAGCAATCGACTCGCTGCTCGTGAGCTGGCGCCACCACGACAATATCGGGCGCCGAACCGATGACCTTGCCACTCGCGCCGCTTCCCGACACCAGCTCGACATGCATCGCTCAAAGGTCCGGCGGCTCCGGCTCGGACTCCACCCTGAGGCCCGAGAGCTCGAGGAGGTGGCGCTCACGACCCGATGCCCGTCGCTTGATGCCGCCGTCTTCATCCGAGGCAACGACTTCCTCGAGCCTGGATCCTTTCTGTGCCCGTGCGGAGCGGTCGTAGCTGGCCTGAATGGCGGCAACTAGCTCTAGACCGCGTATAGTGGCGGCGGGCTACTACGTGAGGCTGGAGTGCTCGATCTCTTTGACGATGGATTCTTGAATCGTTGGGCTCGTCGCGTCCTCTTGGCGGCGGCATTCGGTGGAATTGTCTTCGTGGCCGCCGGCGCCCTCGCCGGTCCCTCGGAACCGGCCGTATCGACGGTGTTGGGAGTGCAGCTCCCGACGGCGCCCGTCGACGCCACCG
>SHLN01000190.1 GCA_004283105.1 Acidimicrobiia bacterium | reverse complement strand
CTGCAAAACCGCCTCGCCGTACTGGGCCTCATCGTGGTGGTGCTGTTTGCCGGATCCCTCGTCGTCCGCCAGATGCTGTGGGCAACGGTATGGGAAGGCCAGACACGGATCTACGATCCGGCCACCGGATACGACGCCCCGCTGGAACGAAGGACGGTCGTTGATGTCGTATCCGACCCTTCCACCGAGATATCGCGCAACGACGCCCTCTTTGCCGGCAAACTCGACGCCGAAGTGGGT
Organism: Acidimicrobiia bacterium; assembly: GCA_004283105.1. Classification (GTDB taxonomy): domain Bacteria; phylum Actinomycetota; class Acidimicrobiia; order Spongiisociales; family SHLN01; genus SHLN01. Next base: position 4,975 of record SHLN01000190.1, on the reverse strand, counting down.
GACGTCATTGAGACGCCCCGCCAACCCGCCCCCCCGTCGGGCACACACTGGTTCGGGACAGATCCGTTCGGGCGGGACGTCTTTTCGATGGTGCTGGCGGGCGCAACGCCGGCGTTCATCGTCGGCATCACCGCCGCCATCAGCACCGCCATCTTCGGGAGCCTCATAGCGGCGCTGTCGGCAGTATTCCGGGGTTGGGTGGATGCCCTTCTCAGCAAGGTATCGGACGTCGCATTGCTCCTGCCGGCCCCGCTCGCCATGATCCTGGTCGGGGCCGGCGCGTTTGAAGGCGACATCACTCCGTTCTGGTTCGGGTTTCTCTACGGGGTCATCGCCGGTGTCGGCACGGCGGCCATCGTGTTGCGCGCCCATGCCCTCAGCATCATGGGCCGACCGTTCATCGATGCCGCCCGGGTGGCCGGCGCCGGTCGGGTGCGGCTCGCCTTCCGCCATCTCCTCCCGCATCTCATCCCATTGGCGGGGGTATCCATGTTCACCGCAGTGGTAGGCGCCGTCGTCGCCCACGGGTTCGCCGCCTGGCTCTCGTTCGCCGATGATGTTGTGAACTGGGGAGCCATGATGTTCATGGGGTTGAGCCTGGGAGGTTCGCTCACGGGCGACATCGCATGGAACGTGCTGTTGGCGGGAGCGCTGGCGATATCGCTGTTCTCCGGGGCCTTCTACCTCGTCTCGCTCGGCATCCGGGATATCGCCCTCCCCCGGACACAGAGCCTCGCGAGGCACCGCCACCGCAATCCCACCGACTGAGTTGCCGTCGCCCCCTAGACCGACAAGCGGCCCGTCCCAACGAGGTCGCGGCGCCGCTCCGGGTCTCCGAGCTCGGCTTTCCGGTAGAGGACGATGAGGTAGGCGAGCCCGAGCACCTCCTGAAGCACCACCCACGGGGATCGAAGGAGATAGGCGATGAGGTCGACGAGGGCTCCCTCCGCGAAGGAAGGAAACTCGAGACCGAGTGCCGGCCACCACAACGTTTCGGCATCGAGGGGCATATCGAGCAGCAGGTGGAAGAAGACTCCGATGGGGAGCGCCATCCATCGTTTGCGGGCCGCGCTCCCCCGTCTCGTGAAGACCATGACACCGAACAGGACAGCGACCGCAAACAGCAGCGTGTGTGCGTAGATACGACCGGTATCGAAGTAGTCGGTGAACAGGATCGATCCGATCGGTTTGTCGATGAGGTCGGGCAGCACCGCCCCGAGGGCGAGCACTCGCAGGTCCATTGCCGGGTCACGGAACACCCAGCGCCCGAGGAACAGGCTCCCGCCAAGATGCCAGAACAGCACGGTTACTGCGGGACGAGGATCCGCCGGCATTGGAGGCAGCGGGGTGGGTCCTCCTTCAGGACCTCATGCTGTTCGGCGGGGCTGAGAGACAGGTGGCACCCGCCGCACACCCCCTCCATGAGCCGGGCGGCACCGACGCCTTCCTTGTTCGGTCGAAGCTCTTCGTAGAGCTCGAGGAGGTCCGGGGGTATGAGGGGGACGAAGTCGCCCCGGCGCTCCTGTTGGACGGCGACCTCGTCGTCGATCTCTTTCCACTGTTCGGCGATGGCCGCCTCGAGGACGGTCGACTCGGCCTCGAGCTTCTCGATCTGGCCGGTCGTTTCGAGGAACGCCGTTTCCTGCTGGTCTCGAGTCTCCAAAAGAGCGAGGATCTCCTCTTCGGCCGTCTCGATGTTGCGACCCAGCATTTCAACCTCCATTTGGAGATTCGACAGGTCCTTGGCCGACAGTCCGCCCGCGAACATACGCATCTCCTCTGAGCTGCGTTTCTTCTCGGTCAACTCGAGCTCCCCTTCCGCTTTCTTCAGCTGGGAGACGGTTTCTGCGAGTTCCGACTCCTGGGAGGCTGCCTCAGCTTGCAGGGATGTGATGGCCTCGTGAGCGCTCTTGAACTGCTCGAGTTCCGGGAGCGATTGGCGAGCGTGCAGGAGCTGGTCGATCTCGGTATCGATCCCCTGCAGGCCGAGCAGATCGAGGAATGCCTTGTCGGTCAACGTACTCCCTCCCACGGGCTCGGATCGATACCGGTCAAATCAACGGCGTCGGATACCGCATCGGCAATCAGGTTATAGAGCCCGACAACACCCGGGCGCTCGGTGCGGGTGTGCCCCGGATCGATGATGCTCAAGCCGAGGTCGATCGCCCGCCGCGCCTGGTGATGACTCACATCGCCGGTGACGAGCGCCCTGGCTCCGGTTGCCACCGCCGCATCTATGAAGTCGGCTCCCGACCCGGGGACAACGGCCACGAGGTTCAGATCGGCACTCGCCCACGACAACCTGGTCTCCCCGCCCAACCGGGCGGCGACCAGCTGAGCAAATGACCGGACCGACGTGCCCCCCGGCGGACGGCCCACTCGCCCGACCAGGGCGTCGTTGCCACGGCGCTCGTAGATGTCATAGGCGGGCTCCTCGTACGGGTGCAGCTCGACGAGGGCGGCCACTACGGCGGCCTCGGCCGACCTGGCAGCGATCATTTCGAGTCGGATTTCTGATTCGCGATTCAAGCGATCGACATCGCCGCTGGTCGGATTGGCCCATGACTCGGGCTGGAAGGCACCGATCCCCTCCGACCGGAATGAGGCGGCCCGGTAGTTGCCGATCCGCCCTGCCCCGGCCCGCCCCATCGCCTCGGCGATTCGCTCTACGTGAGACTCAGGAACGAACGTGACGATCTTGACATTGTCCCCCGAACCGGCCGGACCGAACCCGGCCGTGTCCTCGATTCCGAGCGCTTCGGCCAGGGCATCGGCGACACCCCCCGGGGCTGCGTCGTAGTTGGTATGAGCCACGGCCAACGCCGCGCCTGCGTGCAGCAGCCGATAGGCCCGGCCTGCCGGAGACCGGCCGGCCACCAGCCGGTTGGTCGGACGAAACAGGAGGGGGTGGTAGCTGACGAGCAGGTCGACCGGGTCGGCCTCCACGGCCGACACGACAGATTCTGTGACCTCGTGACAGACGGCCACCCGGACGGCAGTCCGGTCTGGATCGCCAAGCTGCAATCCGACCGGGTCCCACGAGGCCGCCTTTTCGAACGGGGCAGTTCTCCCGATCAGTTCGATCACATCACCAATGGTCATCGTCGACATAGGCCGGAATGGTACCGGCTGAGGGAACAGAGATGGTCGCCGTCCGGTTGGGCTTCGCATGGAAGGACCAAATCCGCTCGCCGCCGGCCTCTCGATGCTGAGAGCACGACGCGTCGGAAGGCCCCGATCTTCCGGCACCGCCCGGGCGCCCGGCAGTGGCGAGCTCGGGTTGATCCTCGAATCAGTGCGGCTGCAAGGGGTCGCAGCGCTCCCGGACCTGCTCGACGATCTCGACCAATACACGCTCGAGCAAAGCCGGGTCGACCCGGACGAGCTGACACACGACGATGCCCTCGCCTACTGGCTCAACCTCTACAACGCAGGCGCGCTCGTCCTGGCCGGCGAGGCGTTCGCCACGGCCACCGGCTCGGTGTTGCGGCTGCCGGGAGCGTTTACTAGTCCGTTCGTGACCGTGGCAGGTGAGAGCCTGAGCCTCGACGCCGTTGAGCACGGGAAGATCAGGCGGTTTGGGGATCCCCGCATCCACAGCGCCCTGGTTTGCGGGTCGGCATCGTGTCCGACTCTCCGCTTCGAGCCGTACGAGGGCGCCCGCCTGGACGAGCAGCTCGACGATCAGACCAGGTCGTTCCTGGAAGGCGGCGGCGCGGTCATCGACGAGGACACACTGCGGTTGAGCAGGGTGTTTCTCTGGTACGGGGCCGATTTTGTTCGGCCGCGACGAATGCCGACGTTCATGCCGGCTGGAAAACGGCAGGTTGCCGAGGCGCTCACTCCGTGGCTTCCCGACCAACACACCCGCTGGCTCCGATCGGGGCGGAGAAGCATCGCCTTTCAGTCCTACGACTGGAGCCTGGCGTGCTCCGTGCGCAAGCCGGTCTGAGCCCCTTCCCCACCATCACGACGGAAGCAAACAGCGAGCAGCTCTTCAGTCGTTTATGCTCGCAGCCATTCGACCCGGAGGATGGTTCTCAATGAAGGGCAAAATCGGCCCAAGCGTGCTGCTCGGCCTTGGCGTGTTGCTCATAATCGCCGGTCTGGTAGTGAAGTTCGTCGTGACCCCAGGCCTCGCCAAGTTTCCGGATGACGTCGACTCCGTCCGTACCTATGAGGGCACCGTCGACATCCTCAATCGCGCAGAGCTCGAAAGCCCGACCGGGGCCGATCTCTTCTTCGTTGGGCTGCCGGTGATCTCAGACCGGACCGTAAAGACGCTCGAAGTCGACGGCGACAAGGCGCTCGTACAGGACACAGCCAATCTGCGGGCCGCACCGGGCACCCCGATCGCCGGGGCCCGTCTGACCGGCTCAGAGGACTTCTACACGATCGACCGGGTCTCGATGGAGGCGATCGCCAACTTCACCGACGACGCCCGCGTGCTTCCCCGCGAGGGTCTCGTCGTCGGGTTCCCCATCGACACCGAAGCCCGCAACTACACGGGCTGGAACGGCGACCCCGCTCAGACGGTGATGCTCGAGTATGCCGGACAGGAGGACCGGGAGGGCCGCAACACGTACGTCTTCCAAGCGTCATCGGGTCCGCTACCCATCGTCGACGAGGGCACCCTGGCCGAGTTTCCGGCTGCACTCCCGAAAGCGGCGGTTCCCGCTCTCGCTCCGCTCCTCAACCTGCCACCCGAGATCCTCGGGGCGCTCGAACAGGCACTCCCCCTGTTGCCCGATGCGCTCCCGTTGAACTACACGTATGAGTTCTCAGCCCGCTACTGGGTCGACCCGGACACCGGCGTGCTCATCGATATCGAGAAGAACGACGTGCGCAAGGCAATCGTGTCGGTGCCCGGCCTTCCCCTCCCGATCGATCCGGTCGTCGTGTACAACCTCAACTACTCCCCGACGGAACAGTCTCTGGCCGATGCGGGCGAGGACGCCGAGGACTACGGCAGCTT
>SHLN01000189.1 GCA_004283105.1 Acidimicrobiia bacterium | reverse complement strand
GACCACGGCGCCAACCGCCTCGGGGCCAGCGCCCTCATGCAGGGACTGGCCGACGGGTACTTCGTGCTCCCGTACACGATCGCCAACTTCCTGGCGGAGTCGCTCAACACCGATCCGGTCTCGACCGATGATCCGGTCTTCGCCGAGGCCGAACGTGCGGTAGCCGATCGGCTCAACATGTTCCTCGGTATCAACGGCTCGCGCTCGGTCGACTGGTTCCATCGAGAGCTCGGCAAGATCCTCATCGAGCACTGCGGCATGGCGCGCAACGCCTCCGGGCTCGAGAAGGCGCTGAGCGAGATCCCGGCCCTTCGCGAGGAGTTCTACAAGGACGTGCGGGTCCTGGGCGAGAACGAGACCCTCAACCAATCGCTCGAAAAGGCGGGCCGGGTAGCCGACTTCTTCGAGCTGGGCGAACTGATGTGCCGCGACGCCCTCCATCGCGAGGAATCCTGCGGCGGACACTTTCGGGAGGAACACCAGACCGAAGACGGGGAGGCGATGCGCCGCGACGAAGCGTTCGCCCATGTTGCCTCCTGGGAATGGTCCGGGTCCGACTCGGAGCCCAACCTCCACAAGGAGGAACTCGTTTTTGAGAACGTCGAGCTGACCACGCGGAGCTACAAGTGAACGTCACGCTCAAGATCTGGCGCCAGGAATCGGTCGATCGGCCCGGCGGCTACGCCCTGTACGAGGCGAACGACATCAGCCCGGAGATGTCGTTCCTCGAGATGCTCGACATCGTGAACGAGCAACTCATTGCCACCGGTGAAGTCCCGATCGAGTTCGACCACGACTGCCGGGAGGGCATCTGCGGTACGTGCAGCCTGGTGATCGACGGCATCCCGCACGGCCCCCAGCGCAGCACCGCCACCTGCCAACTCCACATGCGCAAGTTCGAGGACGGCGCCACCATCACCGTCGAACCGTGGCGGGCAGCCGGATTCCCGATTATCCGGGATCTGGTGGTGGACCGGAGTGCGTTCGACCGGATCATCGAGGCGGGCGGTTTCATCAGTGTTGCAACCGGAAGCGCCCCCGAGGCCAATCTCACACCCGTTCCCCGGGAAGCCGCCGAGGCTGCCATGGACGCGGCATCGTGCATCGGCTGCGGAGCGTGCGTGGCCGCCTGCCCCAACGGCGCCGCCCAGCTGTTCGCGGCTGCCAAGATCACTCAGCTGAACCTGCTCCCGCAGGGACAACCCGAGCGCTGGGCCCGCACGGTCAACATGGTCGACACCATGGAGGAGTACTTCGGCTCCTGTACGAACATCGGCGAGTGCGCCTCCGCCTGCCCCCAGGACATCAGCCTCGACTTCATCGCCCTCATGAACCGGGACTACGCGCGAGGGATGGTTCGTCAGCGAAGGCTCACCGGGCAGAGGAGCTGAGGGCTGGCTTCGCCAGCCCGTCCCTCGACCCTCGTCCCTCGTCCCTCGCCAGAAAGAACCCGCCTTCTCGTGGGAAATGGGGCTTCCAACTACTATTCGCCCCAGAACCCTCTCGAATAAGGAGCACCCATGTCCGTCAAATTCCTCTCCGAGGACTGGCTCAACGCCTCGAGCGAAACGCTCGCCGCGGACTCCGACTACCAGTCCGCCACCGCCACTACCGACCTCACCCTGATGTTTGTCGTCACCGACACGCCGGACGGCGACGTCGAGTACAACGTGACGATGGCCAACGGCTCAACCGCCTTCGCGCCGGGGGCGCTGGAGGGCGCGGATGCCACCATCCGCAACAACTACGAGACCGCCATGGCCATTTCGAAGGGTGATCTCAATACCCAGGCTGCTTTCATCTCAGGCAAACTCAAGGTGGAGGGCAACCTCGCCAAGATCATGATGAATCAGAGCGCGTTGACGGCCCTGGCCGATGCGCTCAAGGACATGGAGATCGAGTACTAGAACTCGTCCCTAGTCGCTCGTCCCTCGTCGGGACGGAACGGAGAACGAAAGCACCGCCGGCTCCTGCCGGCGGTGCTTTGTCTTTGCGAGGGACGAGTGACGAGGATCGAGGGTCGAGGGTCGAGGGCTATCCCAGATCCAACTCGTGCAGCTCGTCGACCTTTTCCTTCACGGACGCCGCAGCTTCAGACAGCGCGGTTGCCTCAGTGTCGGTGAGCGGGAGTTCGACGATCTCCTTCACGCCCTCTTTGCCGAGACTTGCTGGAACACCGAGGTATACGTCGGAGATCCCGTACTCGCCACTCATCCAGGCACATACCGGCATCACCTCGCCGGTATCTCCAATGACGGCCTCGACCATCTTGGCGGCAGCCGCCGAGGGGGCGTAATAGGCGCTGCCGGTCTTGAGGAGCGCAACAACCTCGGCCCCACCCTTGCGGGTCCGGTCGACGAGCGACTCGACGGCGTCGGCATCGACGAGATCGGCGAGGAGTTTGCCCCCCACCTTGGTTTGTGACGGAACCGGGACCATGGTCTCTCCGTGGCTGCCGAGGGTAAGAGCCTCGACGTCCATGATGTCGGCACCGGTCACTTCTGCGATGAAATGAGCGAAACGAGCGGAGTCGAGCATGCCTGCCTGTCCCATGACCCGGCGGGTGTCGAAGCCGGATACTTCCGCCGCCAGGGTTGTCATGTGATCGAGCGGGTTCGTGACGTTGATGATGACCGCGTCCGGCGAATGCTCGGCTATCTGGACGGTGACGTCCTTGACGATCTTGGCATTGACCTCGAGGAGGTCCATGCGACTCATGCCTGGCTTGCGCGGCAACCCGGCGGTGATGACCACGACATCGCTGCCGGCAGTGGCGGCGTAGTCGTTCGAACCGGTGATGACGGTCCGGTAGCCGAGCAGCGGCCGCGACTGATTGATATCGAGCGCCAGGCCCTGGGGTAGACCCTCGACAATGTCGGTCATGACGACCTCGTCGACGATGTCGGCTTCAGCGAGCCGCATGGCGGTGGTTGATCCGTACTTGCCGGCCCCTACGACGGTGACCTTGCTCATGGCGCCTCCAGTGCTCAGAACACGTCTGAGGCTAGCGCCCGGTCGGGTGGCCCCCGCAGGTCCCAACGGGCCGGATCAGCCGCCGAATGGCTCCTCTTCTTCCCGCCGGCGGCGATCGGCCAGGACCGCCCACAACAACAGGAAGCCTCCCGCCAGCAGAAGTAGCAAGCCGGACAAACCCACCCGGTCGGCGTTGATTCCGGTCTGCGGAAGCGCTCCGATGCCCGCACTGAGTGCAGCCTGGTTGTTGGTGAGATTGTTGTCCGGCGTAGTGGAGCTCACGGCACCGAGAATCGTCAACGTAACGCCGTCAGAGCCGGTGACCGTGCCGTTCACGACAACCGGAGTGGAAGCACCGCCGGCCATGGCCGGCCCCGTGCACACGAGCTGCGTCGTCAGTGTGCACGTCCACCCTGCGTCGGCAGCCGAAGTGAAGTCGAAGCCGCCCGGAAGCAGTGCCGTGAGCGTGACCGGACCAGACGAGGCCGGGCCGTTGTTGGTGACCGTGAAGATGTAGGTGATCGGCGAGCCGGTGTTCGGTGCGTCGTACAGATTGACGGCGAGGGCGAGGTCGGCCATGGCGTGGTATCCGATGTCGACCGAGTCGATGTCGACTCCGGGAGCCAGCCCGACGAGAATCGGCAGACCGCCGGCAGTGACGGCTGCGTCGGCGGGACCGCCGGCCGTCACCTCGATGCGATAGGTATCAGGTGGCAGGTTGTCGAACCGGTAGCTACCGGACGGATCGCTCACCGCGGCCCAGGTATGACCCGAGGCGCTCGCCTCGACCGAGACGCCACCAAGGCCGGGCTCACCGATGTCAAGCTCGCCATTGCCGTCGAGATCGCTCCAGACGATGCCTCCGATGGAGCCGGCGCCAACGTGCGGGAAGTCGGCCGCCCACACCTGACCGGCCGCCACCGTGATGACACCGGAGTCGACACTGTCACCCGGGCCCGAACTGATGAGGCCGACCGCCGGCGTCGTCGGGATGATGCCGGCCGGGACCGTCGCTTCGTCTACTTCGACGACGAACGAGCCGGCCGCGAGGCCGCCGAACGAGAACGAACCGTCGGCTGCGACCACGCCGGGCGTGACCGTGGCGCTGGCGATGTGGGTCAGCTCGAGCCCAATCCCAGCCAGCGGCGGTTCATCCGTATCGAATAGCCCGTCATTGTTCAGGTCCACCCACACCGATCCGGTAATGAGTGCCTCACCGAGCGAACTAGCCAGCGTGAACGTGTTGTTGGTCGAGTCTATGTCGGGCGAGCCCGACCCACCGTCGGCAATCGAAGTCGTGTTGGACAGAGCGAGCACACCGACCGGAATGGAACCATCCACCGTGACTGCGAACACCGCCGACCCGCCGGTCGACGTCGCCACCGCACCGACGGGCAGAGTGCACGTCGTTCCGGCCGACGCGCCGTCGGGGCAGCTCCAGGCGCCTCCACTGGCAACGGCGTTGAAGCTCGAGTGGGCGGGGACGGTCTCGGTCAGGACGACGCCGGCTGCATTCTCTGTGCCCTGGTTCCAGTATGAGATCGTGTAGACCAGCGTTGCGCCCGGGCCCGCTCCCACACCACTGTCGGTCTTGGTCACGGCCAGATCGGGCCCAACCTCGAGCGGGGTGACGGTGGGGCCACCACCGTCGGGATCTTCGGTCGGGGTTGCCCCCACCAGGCCGACATTGCTCACGCTGGTGGTCCCGCCTGGCACCGAATCGGAAATGGTGGCGTCGAACGTCACCGTCACCGAACCTCCCGCGCCGGCCAGTGAGCCGACGGCGACCTCGACCGTGGTGGCGCCCGGTTCGTTGCCGGTGGTGATCGTCCCACGCGTGGTCGTGACCGAGCCGGCCACGAGCGTCAGCAGAGGATCGACAAAGGAGTCTGCGAAGACCACGCCGGTGGCTTCGAGCGATCCATCGTTGGCGATCACCACCGTGTATCGGATGGTGTCACCCGGGGCGGCCACGCCGTCGCCGTCGCCGTCGACCAGCAGGAAGTCGTCCTTGCTAGCTGTGACATCCGGCGTGGCCGCCACGGGAACAGAAGTTGGGTCCGATGGTCCCGGCAGGCCCGGGTCATCGGTGGACAGCGTCGGGGCATTGGCGCTCGTCACACTCGCCTGGTTGTCGACCCCGGCGATTCCGGCCGGGAAGGCGGGACTGAGGAGGGCATCGAACTCGACGGTGGCCACGCCGCCGGCTCCCGACAGGGTCCCGACGGCAACCTCGACCGCAGTGTCACCCACCCC
>SHLN01000325.1 GCA_004283105.1 Acidimicrobiia bacterium | reverse complement strand
AGTGCGGAGTGACGGGACCGGGGCGGTGGCGACTCGTGTCCCTCGTCCCTCGTCCGTCGTTGACGTTGTTGTGGACAGCGAACAGCAACTATCTTCCCCCCATGGACTACGACGAGTATCGGCGCAAGTACGTGGTCGATCCGCCACCAAAGCCTCGGTTCGAGTTCGCCGGGGTGAAAGGCCTTGCCCTCTTCTATGAGGACTACGAGCGAGCCGTTGACTTCTACACGGAGGTGCTTGGGGACCCGGTCTATGTTGAGGGGACGGGTACGAAGTCCTGGGCGGTCGGCGACACCTGGCTGACCCTCCTCCGGGGCACGGATGGCAATCCCCGCAACGTCGAGGTGCCGTTGGTCACCGCCACACCGCAGGAAGCGGATCGCCTGCAACGGGCCTTCATCGCCGCCGGCGGCACCGGCCAGGATCCCTTCAACACGCTCATGGGCGTCCCCGTGCGCTACTGCGCCGTCACCGACCCGCTCGGAGTGGAGCTCCTCATCTACTGCCCGCTCCCGACTATCGACTAGGAGGCGGCCGGCTCTTGCAGCCAGGCGGGGTAGCTGTGGGCACCGGCTGCACCGAAGGCGATGTCGCCGAGCGGAGTATCGGCCACGACTGCCCGGCAGGTGGCGGCCAACACGTCGGCCAGGTCACCATCACCAAAGGCCTCGAACCCGAATCCCCAGGCCAGTCGATCCTCCACCGCCAGTTCGACCAGTTCGGCCGCACACCCGGTGGAGATTGCCGTCTCGGCCGGAACGGACACGGCCGCACCGTCGGCAGAGACGGCGTAGAACCGCGACCAGCGAAGCTTCTCGACCGCGATCCACGACCGGTCGGGCACCGATAGACCGGGACCGATCGGAAAGCTCCACTTGGTCCACGCCTCGACCGGGCCGTCGAGTCCGTCCGGCAAGGCCACCCGAGACCGGACTCCCGTCCGGAGCTTGAGGTCGAGCTGGACGCCGGCACGCCGCTTGACGCCCACATCGTCCCGCTCCGGAAGCCGCAGGTACTCGTCCGTCCGTCGTTCGGGCTCGCTCACGGTCGGCCCGCCATGGAACCAATCGGCCACCGGCCCCGGACACGGCCCGGCCCGGAACCAGCGCACCTCAACCGTCGGCAGCTCCATGATCCCTACTCGATGGTGGCCGACTCGTCGGTTTCAAATAGCCCCATCCGGTTGCCTTCCGTGTCGGTGAAGTAGGCGGAGTAACCGACCCCGGGGATCGGGCTCTTGGGATGCACGATGGTGGCCCCCGCCTCCACCACAGAGAGCATGGCGGCATCGATGTTGGGTACCTCGATCACAAACATCGGGACGAAAAAGTCCTCCGACTTCTGGCCAAGCGCTCCGTTGATTCCTGCTTCGGTGTCGGGACCGGTGGTGGCCAGCCAATACGGCGCCCCCTCCCACTGCTGTATGTCCCAGCCGAACACCTTCTCATAAAAGGCGGCGGCGCGAGCTTGATCGACCACCGGCAACTCAAAGTGAACTGGACGCATTGATCCCCCTTTGCCGTGATCTCCCGAACCTACCAAACCCGCCGCCCGCTACCCGCTGCCCGCTTCGAGCGCGGCGAAGGGCAGAGAAGCGCTGCGCCCCAATCTTCTCCCCTCCCG
>SHLN01000018.1 GCA_004283105.1 Acidimicrobiia bacterium | reverse complement strand
GGGCCGGCGTCTATTTCGGCCTCTTCCTCGCGCTGGCGCTCGTGGCGCGCGGCGGGTTCGGCATGGGGGATGTGAAGCTTGCGTTCTTCCTCGGGCTGTTTCTGACCTACCAGTCGTGGGGTGTCCTCGGGTCGGGCGTCGCCCTCGGGATCGCCATTGGGGGAGTGCTGGCGATCTTTCTCCTCGTCGCCCGCCGGGCCTCCCGCAAGGCGAAGTTCGCGTTCGGTCCGGCCATGATCCTCGGCGCCTATGGTGCCCTCGCCTTTGGCCAGGCAGTGGCGGATTGGTACGTCGGGGCCTAGGCCGACAACCATGACTTGCGTTGCATGGATGGATTGTTAACCTGCCGAATGACATTGTTGTAATTACAAGGTGCCGCGCTGGCGCTTTGAGGCGGAGTACGTACACATGGCGGTGAACGTTGGGCTGGACATCGGGGCGACCGGTGTTCGAGCGGTTGCCCTAGATACGGGCAAACAACCCCCGGTTATTCGTCGCATCGGCCAGGTCGATATCGCGCCCGGAGCGGTCGTAGCCGGCGAGATCATTGATGCCCCGGCAGTCACCGAAGCGATTTCCCGACTGTGGAAAGAGGCCAAGCTTCCGAAGCGGCGGATCGTGCTCGGCCTCGCCAACCAGCGTGTGATCGTTCGCCAGGTCGACGTGCCTCGCATGAGCGAACTCGAACTCGTTGAAGCCCTTCCATTCCAGGTTCAGGAGTACATTCCGATCCCGATCGAGGAGACCTTCCTCGACTTCGTGCCCATCGAGGAATTCACCACTCCCGATGGCGAGCCGATGCTCTCCATCCTGGTCGTCGCCGCCCAGCGCGAGATGGTCGACGTCCTGATGGGGGCAGTCAACGCGGCCGGCATCACACCGATCGCCGTTGATCTCCAAGCATTCGGCCTCATCCGTGCCCTCTTCTACGGCGACTTCGATCTGGATGCGGTGGCCGCCGTGGTCGATATCGGCTCGGGCGTATCTCAGGTCGTGCTCGTCCGGGCCGGTGAGCCTCGATTCGTCCGCCTCCTGCAAATGGGAGGCGAGGACTTCACATCGGCCCTCGTCGACGGTCTCGATGTCACGTGGGAAGAAGCCGAAGAGCTCAAGCGGCAGGTGGGCGTCACTCCGGTCGGCGGCGTGGTTGCGGCCGCCGGTGATCCCTCCATCCCGGTAGAGGAGGAGCACATCTCCCCGCTCGAGACCCGGGCGCAGGCCATCCTCGACCGCCAGGCCGACCGGTTCATCGAGGAGGTACGAGGCTCCGTGAACTTCTACCTCGGCCAGTCAGACGACCCGGAGCTGAGCCGGATCATCGTGTCCGGCAACGGCGCCCGTCTCCCCCATCTTGCCAACCGGCTCGGTGACGCACTGGGCGCTCGCATAGAGCCGGCCAGGGTCATCGAGGGCCTCAACACCGGAAAGCTGTCGGATACCGAGATATCGGCCATGCAACCGGTTATCCCGGTACCCGTCGGCCTGGCGTTGTGGGAGGGCTGATGCGAACCATCAATCTCATCCCCCAGGAAGGCAAACGACAGAGCGAAGGCAGGCAGAAGCTCCTGCTGCTGGTAGCCGTGGGCCTCATCTATGTCCTCTTGCTTGGAGTCATCACGGTGTGGCGCCAGGGCGCCGTCGAAGACGCCGAGGCCGAGGTCCGCCAGCAACAGCAGGTGAACAATGAGCTCCAGCTCGAGGTCAATTCGCTGGCAGGGGCCGAGGCCCTCAGCCAGGAATTCGCCGGAGCGGTCGCCACACTCGGCGCCGCTCTCATCAACGATGTCTCCTGGGGCCGGTTGATCAACGATCTGGGCCGGCTCATCCCGGATCGGGTTTGGGTGACGTCCTACTCGGGCTCGGTGAGTCGGCCTGATCCGACGGCAACGGAAGGCCTCGATCGGGTCGGTGACCTGGCGTTCTCGGGGATCGCCTTCACCCCACCGGACGTGGCCGCGTGGCTACGGGTGCTCGATTCCGACCGGTACCCGGGCGTGGTCGGCACCTGGGCGACCGGCCTCACCCAATCAAGCATCGGTGAGGCCGATACGATCAACTTCGGGTCGACGACCAACCTCACGACCGAAGCACTGTCCGGCCGGCTCTTTGAACGAATCCCGGAGATCCCCTGATGCGACGCGGCCTGATCCTCGGACTCGTCCTGTTTCTCCTCATCACCGCCGGCTGGTGGTTCCTGTTCATGTCACCAAAATCTGGTGAGATCTCCGAATTCAACGATCAACGGGACGCGGCCAGGCTCGAGCAGTCGACGCTCGAGTCCCGTCGCAACGAACTGGCGGCGTTGGCGGCCAAGGAGGGCGATTATCTCCTCGGCATCTCGGAGGTGCAGGCCTCGATTCCCGCCACGCCCGACGGTGCCGCCCTCATCGAGGACATCAACAATCTCGCCGAGACAACCGGCATCGACTTGCTCTCCTTCAGCCCGAGTGTTCCGGGTGCGAGTGCTATCGAGGGACTCGTTGAGATTCAGATGACCATGACGTTCGAGGCGCCCTACTTCAAAGTGCTCAGCTTCCTGTTCGCACTCGAAGAGCTCGAGCGGCTGGTCCGGGTCGATCAGATCTCGGTCACCTCCACGGTTCTCGAGGACGGCACCAATCTCCTCTCGACGTCTCTGACCGCCTCGGCGTTCTCGCTTTCGGAGCTGGTACCGACCACGACGGAGGATGCACCATGATGAAGTTCGAGTATCGGGACAGTCGTCTGCTGCGGTTCCGCGACTTCTTCGGCAACTCATCGGCATTCATTCTGCTGGCCGGGTTGACCGTGGCCGCCTTGTGGCTGCTCGTCGCACCGGCCATTCTCGGATCGTCGACTGAAGCTCCCGGCTCGGTGATTGCAGCCGATTCCGACGTCATCACCAGCGGGGTCATCGACGACCTGCTTCCGGGGATGCGCCTCATTGATGACTTCCAGGTATCCCAGCCCCGTGATCCATTCCGTCCGCTCATCACCGAAGACACCGGAGATACCGGCGACGGCGGCGGCGACGGGTTCGATCCGACGGGAACGGCGGTCTCCCTCATATCGGTGACCACGCTGGCCGACGATTCGAGACAGGCCGTGGTGCGCGTTGCCGGCACCGATTACACGGTCGGAGTCGGCGAGACGTTTGCCGGCAGCTACCAGGTCGTGACCCTCACCGATACCGGCGGCACGTTCCTATTTGGGGACAGTCCGTTTGCCCTGGCTGTCGGCGAGGAGATACTCAAGTAGCCGGCCGGGCTTCGCCCGGCTTCGGAGATGCCCCGAACCCTGCGGGTCCGCTGCATCTCCAGGCCTATGGAGGGGTGGGGCTTGCAGTTCTAAGTGGCAATACACGTCCGGAAATCAGGTTGGCGCGCCTACTATCTCGGGCATGTTGCGGTTCCTGACCGCCGGGGAGTCGCATGGCCCCGGCCTCACCACCATCATCGAAGGGCTTCCGGCCGGGCTGGCTGTGGATCCTGCCGTCATCTCCGCCGAGCTGGCGCGCCGTCGCCTCGGCTTCGGACGCGGGCCGCGTATGAAGCTCGAGCGCGACGAGCTCGAGATCCTCGGCGGGGTTCGTTTTGGCCTCACCCTGGGCGGTCCGGTGTCGGTCCTGATTCGGAACACCGAGTGGGACAAGTGGAGCGAGGAGATGTCGCCGCTGCCCGGTGAATCACGGCGCCCCGCCACTGCTCCGCGCCCCGGCCACGCCGATCTCGCCGGTATGCAGAAATACGACACGCACGACGCCCGTGACATCCTGGAACGTGCCTCGGCTCGCGAGACGGCCGCCCGAACCGTCGCCGGCACACTCGCCAAGTCGCTCCTCGCCGCAGTCGACATCTCCGTCCTCAGTCATGTCGTTGCCATCGGTTCCGTCAGCGGGCAGCCCGGGACGGTTCCCACCCTCGAGGATCTTCCGACGATCGACGAATCTCCGGTCCGGGCCTTCGGTGCGGACCGTACCGATGCCATGGTGGCCGAGATCGAGTCAGCCAAGGCCGATCGCGACACGCTCGGAGGCGTCGTCGAGGTCGTGGTCCACGGTGTCATGCCCGGGCTGGGAAGCCACGTTCACTACGACCGGAGACTCGACGCACGTTTGGCGGAGGCGCTTATGTCGATTCAGGCGATCAAAGCCGTGGAGATCGGCGACGGATTCGCCACGGCAGCCCGGCGAGGGTCGGAGGCTCACGACGAGATCCGCTACGACGACGACTTCATCCGGGACACGAACCGGGCGGGCGGCATTGAGGGCGGAATGAGCATGGGAGGGGTGATCCGGGCCCGGGCAGCCATGAAGCCACTGTCCAACCTCATGAGGGCCCTCCAGACTGTCGACGTCGAAACCAAGCAGTCCGAACAGGCCATCCGGGAACGCTCCGACGTCTGTGCGGTACCGGCGGCGGGCGTGGTAGCCGAGCAGATGGTGGCCATCGTCCTGGCGCAGGAAGTGCAACGCAAGTTCGGGGGCGACACAGTGCTCGACCTCGTTGCCGCCGTCGACCATTACCGCAAACGACTGACCAGGTTCTGAGGAACGGTGAACCTCTGGCTGGTCGGAATGATGGGTTCGGGGAAGACGACTGTCGGACGGGTCGTGGCCGCCCGGACGGACCGGCCGTTCCGTGACGTGGACCTCATCGTTGCTGAGCGACTGGGGACGAGCATTCCCGACCTCTGGCAGCGCGACGGCGAGGACAGCTTCCGGGCCATCGAATCTGCCATCATCGGGGAACTGGCTTCCGGATCGGGCGCCATCATCTCAACCGGCGGCGGCGCCATTCTTCGAGAAGGCAACCGGAACGCCATGAGACGCACGGGCACGGTCGTCTGGCTTCAGGCGACGGCCCCGGTGCTGGCGAGCCGGGTTGGGGGATCTCTCGACCGTCCCGTGCTTGGAGGGGGAGGCGAGGGGCGCTTGGCCGAGTTGCTCGAGGACCGGGCGGCCGCCTACGAGGAGGCTGCCGATCACACCGTCAACACCGATGGCCGAACACCGGCCGAGGTGGCGGACGAGGTGGCGGCATGGGTGTGAGCCATCCCGACATCGTCATCGGCCGGGGGGCTCTCGCCGACGAGATCCTGGTTCCACGCGATGGTCGCACCAGGGTGGCGATTCTCAGTCAGGACACCGCCATGGGCATGGCCCGCCCGCTCGGTGAACGGCTGGCGGCAACCGGTCTGGCGGTCGAGGTGATTGCGCTCCCCGACGGTGAAGCCGCCAAGACGCTCGAGGTGGCCCAGGACGTCTATCTCGCCCTCAATCGGATGGGTATGACCCGTCATGATTCGCTGGTGGCAGTGGGGGGAGGGTCGGTTACCGACCTCGGTGGCTTCGTGGCTGCGACCTATCTGCGCGGTATAGAGGCCGTCTACTGCCCGACCACGCTGCTGGGAGCAGTCGATGCCGCCATCGGAGGGAAGACCGGGGTCAACGTTGGAGGGAAGAACCTCGTCGGTGTGTTCGCCCACCCGACTCGAATCGTCATCGATCTGGAAGTGCTGGCGGCGCTGCCCGCCCCCCTCATGCGCCAGGGGATGGCCGAGGTCCTCAAAGCCGGCCTCGTCGGAGACCTCGAGCTCGTTGCCTTGCTCGAGCGCGACGGGCTGACAGCCGATCTCGAAGCGGTCGTTGGGCGCGCCGGCGATGTGAAAGTGGCTGTTGTGCGCGATGACATCCGCGAAGCGGGGCGACGGGCCATCCTCAACTACGGACACACGATCGGCCACGCGGTGGAAGTGAGCGCCGGCCTCAGCCACGGAGAAGCAGTGGCCATCGGCATGGTGGCGGCCGGAGCCGTCTCGAAAGAGCTGACCGGGTTTTCTGCCTCGGATCGCCAGACCGCCATCATCGAGAAGCTCGGCCTGCCCACGAGCGCTCCGGCATTGGATCGAGACGAAGCAAAGCGTCTCGTGGGCCTCGACAAGAAGCGAGACAGCACCGGCGTTCGGATGGTTCTGCTCGAGGCGATTGGCCATCCAGTCGTCAAACCCGTCGACGACGCCACCATCGACCTGGCCCTCGACGCCGTCACCGCTCCCTCTGAGCACGGGCAACGGGAAACGGCCAACGGGTAACGACGTCAAGACGACGGCGGGTTCGCGCGTTCTCCCTCTACAATCCGCTTCTTATGCCATCTGCCAACGACCTCAAAACCGGACAAGCCCTCACTCTCGACGACGGTCTCTATCAGATCGTCGAGCACACGCACACCAAGCCCGGCAAGGGCAAGGCGTTCGTGAAGATGAAGCTCAAGAACCTGGACGGGGGCGGGATAGTCGAGCGCACGTTTCGCCCGGACGAGAACGTTGAGCGGGCCATCATCGACCGGCGTGAGCACCAGTTCCTCTATCGCGATGGGATCGGGTTCCACTTCATGGACAATGAGACGTATGCCCAGATTGCCATCTCTGACGAAGATGTGGGTGAAGCGGCCGACTATCTGACGGAAGGCACGACCGCCCTGCTTCCGATGTACAACGACCGTCCCATTTCGGTTGACCTGCCGACCTCGGTCGAACTGGCGGTCACGACGGCCGAGCCGGGAGTGAAGGGGGATCGCGTCTCCGGTGCCACCAAGCCGATCACACTCGAAACCGGCCTCGTCATCCAGGCTCCGCTGTTCGTGGATGAGGGTGATGTCGTCAAGGTCGACACCCGCACCGGTGAGTACATGACTCGAGTGACATGAGGGGGTCCGCCCGCGAGGAGGCACTTCGCACCCTCTACGAGGCGGATCAGCGGGCCGGCGGCACCGAGACTGAGCCTCCTGCTCCTGGCGGCGGCCGGGCCGGGCGGATCGTACGGGGCGTCCTGGCCGAGCGGGAAGAGCTCGATGAAGCACTCGAGGCTGTGTCCACCAACTGGCGGGTCGATCGCATGCCGCCGATCGATCGAGCGCTGCTTCGGATCGGATTGTGGGAGCTGAGAAACGACCCGACGACCTCGATCGGAACCGTCATCGACGAGGCAGTCGAACTGGCGAAGCGGTACTCGACCGAGCAGAGCGGTCGATTCGTCAATGGCGTTCTGGCGACCCTGGCGAGCCGGGAGCGCCCATCCGATGCTGCCGGAGGCACAGACGCCGGCGGGTAGTATGAGGCCGCTGGCGAGGGTGGAGCAGGTGGAACAGCGGATGGTCAACGAGCTGAGCGCGGGGCCCGATCGACAGGTCCGGGTGCGGTGACCGGCTCCATTCTCCTCCACGGCGGCGAGGTTCTGACAGATTCGGGTCTGCAGCGCACCGACGTCCTCGTTCGGGACGGCGAGATCGGCGGTCTCGGGGAGGGCTTCGCCGGTGAGACCTCGGTCGACTGCTCCGGATGCTGGATCGGTCCGGGGTTTGTAGACCTCCATACCCACCTGCGCGAGCCCGGCCAGGAACACAAGGAAGACATGGCTAGCGGAGCGGCGGCCGCCTCCGCGGGCGGTTACACGGCGATCCTGGCGATGCCCAATACCGCTCCAGCCATCGATACCGCCGACCGGGTCGCCGCGTCGCTCGGGCGGGCCCGCGAGATCTCAACGCTCGACATAGGCGTCGCCGGCGCCGTGACCGAGGGGCGGATGGGAGAGCGCCTCGCCGACCTGGAGGGGATGCTGGCCGAAGGAGTCCGGTGGTTCACCGACGATGGCGACAGCGTCGCCTCCGCCGGGCTGTTGCACGTGGCCTTCCAGGTGCTGCACGGCAACGATGCGACGATCTCCGAGCACGCTGAGGATGCCTCTCTCACGGCTGGAGCCATCATGAACGCCGGAGAGGTCGCAGACCTCCTGGGGGTGCGGGGAATGCCTGCACTGGCCGAGACCCTCATCATCGCTCGCGACATACAGGTCGTCCGCGCTACCGGAGGATCCCTGCACATCCAGCATGTGAGCACAGGAGCCGCCGTTGAGCTCATTGCCGCCGCCAAGGAGGAGGGGCTTCCCGTCACGGCCGAAGCGACCCCCCATCACCTCGCCTTCGATCACACCGAGCTCGAGCATCGCGATCCACGCTTCAAGATGAAGCCACCCCTGCGGACGGCCTCGGACGTGGCCGACGTCCGGGCGGCGCTCGTGGACGGCACCATCGATCTCGTTGCCACCGACCATGCCCCGCACAGCGAGGCAGAGACCATCGGAGCGGGTCTGGAGGATGGCGCCTTCGGTGTCATCGGGCTCGAGACGGCGGCCGCCGCCATCACGACCTGGCTGGGACCGAAACCCGAAGTCCTGTTCGACCGGATGTCGATCGCCCCCGCCCGGATCGGTGGGTTCTCCCGTCACGGACAGGTCCCCGTCGTCGGCGCGCCGGCGAATCTCGTGGTGTTCGATCCAACCGCCGAGTGGGTCCCGACCGAGTTTCGCTCGCGCAGCGCCAACTGCCCCTGGATCGGACGGGCCGTGCGGGGTCGGGTACGGGCCACCATCTTCGAGGGGGCAATCTCGTTTCAGTACGGCTCGATGAGCCCGCAGGGGCACCACCCATGATGAACTTCGGTGTCGAACTCGGGACTATCGAGCTACGGTCACCGCTCATTGCAGCCGCCGGCACGGTCGGGTCGGTGCATGACTTTGCAGATGTCGACGCCTTCCGCGTGTACGGTGCCGCCGTCGCGAAGTCGGTGAGTCATGAGCCCTGGCCGGGGCGTTCGGCACCGCGCATGGCGCCGGTGGGACCCGGCATGCTCAACAGCATCGGAATCCAGAATCCCGGGATCGATGAATGGCGCTCTGGCATGCCCGA
Organism: Acidimicrobiia bacterium; assembly: GCA_004283105.1. Classification (GTDB taxonomy): domain Bacteria; phylum Actinomycetota; class Acidimicrobiia; order Spongiisociales; family SHLN01; genus SHLN01. Next base: position 9,824 of record SHLN01000018.1, on the reverse strand, counting down.
GCTCTCCTCGCTGCCCGTCCCGGTGTGGGGATCGGCTGTGGGTGCCGACCCGGGAGAGTTCGCCCTCGTCGCCAAAGGACTGAGCGCGGCGGGCGTGCGGGCCGTCGAGGTCAACCTGTCCTGCCCAAACCTCGAGGAGGGCACGATGTTCGCCCTCAATCCGACCGCGGCGGCTTCTGTGGTTGGGGCAGTTCGGGCCGCCACCGACCTACCGATCGGCGCCAAGCTGTCACCAAACAGTGAGGACATCGTGGCTGTCGCCCGGGCGGTCGTTGCGGCGGGGGCAGACTTCGTCGTCCTGGCCAACACCGTGTGGGGGCTCGGTATCGACCTGGACACACGACAGCCCAAGATCTCTGGCATCGTCGGGGGCTACTCCGGCCCACCGGTCAAGCCCATTGCTCTCAGGTGTGTGTGGGAGGTGGCCGCCGCGCTCGACGTTCCAATTGTGGGGTGCGGGGGAATCCGGTCGGGAGAGGATGTCATCGAATACTTCCTCGCCGGGGCGAGCGCCGTCGAGCTCGGGAGCATCCACTTCGCCGAGCCGCGCGCCGGCAAGCGGATCCTCCGTGAAATCGATGACTGGTGCCGCCGGCAGGGGATCGTCTCGTTGGGAGACCTGACGGGGGGCGCCCATGGATAGCCGGATCCTCGTCGCGCTCGATGTACCGACGGCCGAGGACGCCGTCCGCCTGGCGAGAGACCTGTCCCCGCATGTGGCCGGGTTCAAGATCGGGCTCGGGCTGCTGTACGGACCGGGTCCGGCCACGGTGGCCGCCCTCGCTGAGGTTGGCAAGCCGGTGTTTGCCGACGCCAAGCTGCACGACATCCCCAGCCAGGTCGAGCGAGCGGCCCGGCGCCTGGCCGCGCTCGGAGCTCGCTGGATCACGGCCCATGCCTCGGGCGGGGTCGACATGCTGGCGGCGGCCGTGTCCGGTGCCGCATCGGCCGGGACCGGGAGTGGGATCCTGGCCGTGACGGTGCTCACCAGCCTGGACGGAGCCGACGTCGAGCGGCTTGCTCCGGGCAGCACACCGGGCAAGCTGACGTCGCGGCTGGCGAAGAGTGCCCTGGCCGGCGACTGCGAAGGAGTGATCTGTTCGGCTCGCGAGCTCGGGGTGATAGCCCAGGTCGGCCCCGATCTCCTGAAGGTGACACCGGGTATCCGGCCGGCCGGCACCGAGGTGGGAGATCAGGAGCGGACGATGACGCCTGCCGAAGCGGTCGAACGCGGGGCGGATTACCTGGTGATCGGACGACCGATCACCGAAGCCGCCGACCCGGTAGCCGCCGCGACGGACATCAACAGGGCAGTAGAGTCCTGAGCCCACCAGTCGGGAGAAATGGCCATGGGAGTCCCACAATCGAGTCCCGAGCAACGACAGGCAGCGCTGGAGAAGGCTGCTGCTGCTCGCCGGCTGCGCGCCGAGCTCAAGACGCTCCTCAAGACGGGCAGTCTGACGCTCCCCAACCTATTCGAGCGGGCCGATGCCGACGAGCTGGTGGCCGGCATGAAGGTGTACTCGCTGGTTGCTTCCCTCCCCGGAGTCGGGAAGGTCAAGGCCGGACGCATCATGGCCGAGATCGGGATTGCCGACAATCGACGAATTCGCGGGCTCAATGACCGACAGCGACAAGCCCTCCTCGATCAGCTCTCCTGACGATGCCGGCGAGCGGGTCGCTCGGGGACGGCTCTTCGTCTTCGCCGGCCCGTCCGGTGTCGGCAAGGACACGCTCATCCGCGAACTCGTCGGCCGCTGGCCGTTCTACCTCTCAGTCAGTGCCACCACCCGCCAACCCCGTCCCGGGGAAGTCGACGGGCGGGATTACATCTTTCTCACCGACGAGGAGTTCACCACGTGGGTCGAGGAGGAGCGGTTCCTCGAGTGGGCACGGTTCTCCGACCATCGGTACGGGACCCCGCGGGAGGCGGTAGAGCAACAGCTCGCGGCCGGAGTGGACGTGCTCGTCGAGATCGAAGTACAGGGCGCCATGCAGGTGAAGGCGGTCGCTCCGGAGGCCATCTTCATCTTCGTTGAGCCGCCCTCGCTCGAGGAGCTCGAGGCGAGATTGGTGCGGCGGGGGGACACCGACGATATGGAGGCCCGCCTCGAGCGTGCCCGGGTCGAAATGGAGATGGCCGACGAGTTTGACCACCGCGTGGTCAATGAGGTCCTCAGTGACGCCGTGGCCGGGCTACTATCTGTAGTCGCACGCCCGGAAGGTTCCCAGAATGATCAACCCGCCGATTGAGGACGTCCTCGACAAGGCCGGCAACCGCTTCACCCTCGTGGTGCTGGCGGCTCGTCGCGCCCGGCAGATAAACGCCTATTTCAACCAGCTCGGAGAGGGTCTCGGTACCTACGCGCCGCCGCAAGTCACCTCCCTGTCCCGCAAGCCGCTCTCGATCTCGCTCGAGGAGATTGCCGAGGGCAAGGTTGAGGTCGACACCGCCACCGAAGACTGATGTCCTCCTCGATGACCGGCAGGCGAGTTCTGCTCGGCGTCACCGGGGGGATAGCCGCCTACAAGTCCGCCTACCTGGCCAGACGCCTCGGGGAGCGCGGGGCCGATGTCCGGGTCATCATGACCGCCGCGGCAGAACAGTTCGTGGGACGCCAGACGTTCTCGGCCATCACCGGCAACCCGGTTGAGCGCGATCTCTTCGACGGGTCGAGTGTTTCCCCCCACACCGATCTGGCGAGCTGGGCCGAGGTGATCGTCGTTGCTCCGGCGACCACCAATCTCCTCGGACATCTTGCAAACGGCCTGGCGGACGACCTGCTCACGAACACGCTCCTGGCGGCGCGGGCACCGGTAGTCCTCGCTCCCGCCATGCACACCGAGATGTGGGAGCACCCTGCCACGCAGCGCAACCTGGCGGTCCTGCGCGACGATGGCCACGAGATCGTCGGCCCCGACTCCGGCGAACTGGCCGGGGGAGACGTCGGAGCGGGAAGAATGTCCGAGCCGGAAGCCATACTGGCGGTTGTGGAGAAGCTGCTCGAACATGACTGACCTCGCCGGCTGGAAGGTGCTCGTCACCGCCGGCGGCACCCGCGAGCCAATCGATCCCGTCCGCTATATCGGCAACAGATCCTCCGGCAAGATGGGGAACGCCATCGCCGTCGATGCGGCCGCTCGCGGAGCGATGGTGACACTCGTGACGACCATGGACCCGGCCGACTTCGACGGAGCGGTCGTCCGGGTCGAGACCGCGGCCGAGATGGCCGACGCCGTCTGGAGCCGGCTCGCCGAGCAGGACGTGGTGGTGATGGCTGCGGCAGTTGCCGATTTCCGCCCCACCGCGACCCACACCACGAAGCTGTCCCGGAGCGACGGACCTCCCGTCATTGTCCTCGAACCGGCTCCCGACATCCTCGCCGGCGTGGTGGAGCGGAATCACGGCGCGTTCATTGTCGGGTTCGCAGCCGAGACCGGCTCGCTGGCTCGCGCCGTCGAGAAGGCAGTTGCCAAGGGTGTCGACCTGTTGCTCGCCAACGACGTGCTGGCGGAGGGATCGGGGTTCGGAACCGTGACCAATCAGGTGACGGTCATCATGCCAGACGGCACGACCGATCCGTGGCCGCTCGTGTCGAAGGCGGAGGTGGCATCCCGGCTCTGGGATCTCGTGGCCGACCTTCGGAGCCGGCAAGACTGAACGAGCCGTGAGCAATACCGGCCCACAGCCCACGATCGCCCAGGTCGTTCCGGCCGTACCCACGTTCGCGGTCGACGATGGGTTCAGCTACTCGGTGCCGCCCGACATGACAGTCACCGTCGGCTCGATCGTTCGGGTTCCGCTCGGCGGCCGGCGAGTTCGCGGCTACGTCGTCGGTCTGCGGAGCGGGGACGCCGACAAGCTCAAGCCCATCCTGCGGGTTTCCTCTCAGACGCCGGTGTTCGACGGGCGGCTGCTCGAGACCCTCCGTTCGATTGCCATCCACTATGTGGCCCCGCTACCTGTCGTTCTGGCCAAGACGGCGCCACCCAATCTGCCCGGCCGTCCCCGCCCGAAGCGGCTGCCCGACGTCGAGATCGATCATCCCTCGCCCGTGCCGGCGCTCACCGACCAGCTGGCGGCCGGCCGGCATGGACGTGCCCACTATCTGTTGGGCCGCAAGCCATGGGACGGGGCCGTGGCGGCCCTGGCCGCGCCCGTCCTGGCGGCGGGCCGTTCAGTCCTCGTGGTAATGCCTTCCCTGCTGGAAATGGAAGCCCTGGCCGATCGCCTCGATGGCATGTTCGGCGAGCGGGTGGTGCGCGCCGCGTCGGCACACGAGGCGAAGGCCGTGACGGCGGCCTGGAGCCGGACGGCCCGCCATCCCGGCCATCTCGTGGTCGGAACCCGGGAGGTAGCGTTCTGGCCGGTAGCCGATCTTGGCCTGGCCGTAGTCATCGGGGAGGGCCGCAAGGGCATGAAAGAGAAGAGCTCGCCCACCATCCACGCCCGCGAGGTGCTGCGGCGCCGGGCTGCGGTCGAGCGGTTCGGGCTCGTGCTGGTCGGTCCGGTGCCAACGACCGAGGTGGTGGCGGCAGGCATCCCGGTGGTCAAGACGCAAAAAACCCGGGCCTGGCCACTGGTGGAGATCGTCGACCGCAATGAAGAGCCTCCCGGCGGAAGCTTCTTCGCCTCTCGCTCGATGGCAGCCATCCGGGCGGTCGTCGAGCGAGGAGGGCGGGTGCTCGTCTTCACGCATCGGCGCGGGTACGCCCCCGCCTTTCGATGCACCCGGTGCCGGCTGGTGCGCACCTGCCCGCGCTGTGAGGCGAGGGCCGATCGTTCGCCTGCCTGTGGGCGGTGTGGGACGGGTCTGGGGGCGTGCACCGGTTGCGGGGGAGAGGCGTTCGATCCGCTCGGGGCCGGCGCCGAGCGAATCGCCGAGCAGTTGAACCGATCGGTCCCTGCCGGTTCCGTCGGATCTGAATCACCGGTCTGGGTCGGAACGGAGCGGGACCTACCGTCGGTCGCCGACGTTGATCTCGCCGTGGTGGTCGACGCAGACGGCCTCATCCACGCTCCCAACTACCGGGCGGGTGAGGATGCCCTGCGCTTGCTGGCCCGGGTAGCCGGAACGGTCGGCTCGGGTGCCGGCCGCCGGTGCATGATCCAGACCGGTCGGCCGGACGATCCCGTCATCGGGGCGCTCCGGCACGGCGACCCGATGGAGCTTCTCACCGCCACGCTCGCCGAACGGGCCACGACCCGGCTCCCGCCGGCCGGTGAGGTTCTCGTCATAGAACTGGATGTGGCCGGTGGCGTTGATGCCGAGATCCGTGAGCTGGCAGGATCACGGGCCGAGGTGTTCGGACCGGCCGACCGCGCCGGGCGGCATCGCTGGATGGTGCAGGGAAGCGATCTGCGGCCATTTCGGATCGGGCTTCGACGGCTCGTGCATCGCTGGCGGGATGCGGGTGTGCGGGTGCGGATCGATGTCGATCCACTCGAGTTGTAGCCTGTTTCTGCATGGCAGTCTTTCCGATCAGAACCTTTGGCGACCCCGTCTTGAACACGGTCGCCCAGCCCGTCGAGACGTTTGACGCCGCCCTCGAACGACTCATCGAGGACATGCTCGAGACGATGTACGCCGCCCCCGGCGTCGGCCTGGCCGGCCCCCAGATCGGGATCGCACGCCGAGTGTTCGTGTACGACATCGGAGAGGGGCCGGGGCACATGGTGAATCCCGAGCTCGTCGAGACGTCGGGTGAATGGGAGTTCGACGAGGGCTGCCTATCCGTTCCGGAGCGCTTCTGGCCGATCGTCCGCCCCTCCTACGCCCGGATCGAGGGAGTGGCTATGGACGGATCCCCCCTCGAGCTCGAAGGTGACGAGTTGATGGGGAGGATGCTCCAGCACGAATTCGACCACCTCGACGGGACCTTGCTGCTCGAGCGCCTCGGCAAGCGTGAGCGCAAGACGGCATTGCGAGACCTCCGCCGCGAGGCGCTCGGCATCGCCCTCCCCGAGTAATGGCTGCTCCGGCGCGCACCGCCTTCTTCGGCACACCGCCGGCGGCCGTCCCGGCGCTGGCCGCGCTGGCAGCCTCCACCGATGTCGAGCTGGTCGTCACCCGGCCGGACAAGCCGAGGGGTCGATCGGGGAAGCCGCAGCCTTCGGCCGTCAAAGAGGCGGCGGAGGCGTGGGGTCTGCCGGTTGCGCAGCCGAACCGTGCCCGCGAGGTTGTTGAGCTCCTGCAGGGGCTCGATCTTGCCGTCGTAGTCGCCTACGGTCAGATACTCCCGGCCGACGTGCTGGCCGCACCGGCCCATGGCTTCGTGAATGTGCACTTCTCGCGACTGCCCCGTTGGCGAGGGGCGGCTCCGGTGGCCCGGGCCATCCTGGCCGGAGACGAGGCGACCGGAGTTGACATCATTCAGCTGGATGAGGGAATGGATACCGGTCCGCTCATCGCTCGCCGGGAGGCATCCATCGATCCGAACGACACGACCGGGACGCTCACCGCACGATTGGCCGGTCTCGGCGCCGAGCTTCTTGTCGAAACGCTGCCGGCGATCCTCGACGACACCGCCGTCCGTACTCCCCAGGCGGAATCGGGCGTGACCATCGCCGCCAAGCTCACGTCGGAAGAGGCCCGGATCGACCCGCACTCCATGACGGCCGCCGACATCGACCGGGTGGTGCGAGCCTTCAACCCGAACCCGGGCGCATGGGGATCCGTAGACGGCGCGCGATTGAAAGTGTGGGAGACGCGGGTCCGGGCCGACCTGACAGTGCCGCCTGGACAGAGCGAGCTCATCGACCGTCTGCCGGTCGTCGGCACTTCTGATGGGGCCGTCGAGTTGGTGGAGATTCAGGCAGCCGGCAAGTCGCGCCTTCCGGCGGAGGTCTGGGCGCGCGGATACCGGGGAGCGCTTCTCTGGGACTGAGCCGGTCACCGAGGGCCGAGGCGGCGGTGATCGTCGGTCGGGTCCTGCGGTCGGGCGCCTACTCGAACGTCTTGCTCGGGACTCTGGGCTCCGGTCCGGACGAGCGCCTCGTGCGGCGCCTCGTGTACGGCACGCTCCGCCACCTCGTGCGTGTGGACCGAATGCTGGAAAGGGCATCGAGTCGTCCCCTCGACGCGATTGAGCCCGGCTTGCTCGACCTCCTGCGGGTGGCCGGCTGGGAGCTGCGCCTCGGCGATGGGGCGCCGCATGCGGCCGTCAACGAAACAGTGAGCGCGGTAGCGCAGGCACACGGCAAACGGGCGGGCGGCTTCGCCAACGCCGTGCGCAGGGCCGTACAGCGCGCCGAAGAGCAGGTGCCGGCCGGTCCGGAGGGCCGGGCACTCGAACTGGGCGCTGCTCCGTGGATAGTGGAGCGTCTGGCCGCGGCCTGGGGAGATCGAGAAGCCGGCGAATTCCTCGCCGCCTCACTCCAACCGGCGGCGCGCACGGCCAGGCGCCGGCCGGGCGTCGATGCGGGTGGCGAGCAGGTACCCGGAATCCCGGACGCCGTTGTCGTCGGCACTGATGCAGAAGGTCTGGTTCCGATGGACCCGTCATCGGTGGCGGTCGGGTGGGCGGCGGCACCGGAGGCAGGCATGACGGTCCTGGACATGGCGGCCGCGCCGGGAGGCAAGACCATGCACCTGTACGACCAGATGGAGGGAGAAGGAATCCTCGTCGCAGCCGACCGGCACCAGCGGCGGGTGGACTCGGCCAGGCGGCGGTTGGCGGCCGAAGGCATATCGGTTCCGTGGGTTGTGGCGGACGGCACCCGGGCGCCGTTTGCGTCCGGCACGTTTGACCGGGTCTTGCTCGACGCGCCCTGTTCCGGGCTCGGGACCCTGCGGCGCCGTCCGGAGATCCGACATCGCCTGGTCGAAACCAGCCCGACCCGCGCCGGTTTGCTTCAGCGGCGCCTGCTCGATGCCGCCCTCGAGCTCGTCAAACCCGATGGGTACGTCGTCTATGCCGCCTGTACCGTCTTCCCGGAGGAAACCACCGATGTTGTGGCCGGACGCCGGGCCGATCCCCCGCCCGGCTTGCCGGGGAGGCCGGCCGGGAACGGGTGGCTGCTCGGGCCCCACCTCACGGGAAGCGACGGCATGTTCATCAGCCTCGTGCGGCCATGACTGACCCCGGTTACCGGTAGGCTGCTGGCCCATGGCCGCACGTATCTACCCCTCGCTCCTCGCCGCCGACTTCGCCCACCTGGCCGATGATGTGGCCCGGGTTGAGCCCGTCGTCGACGGTCTCCACGTCGATGTCATGGACGGGCACTTCGTCCCGAACATCTCATTTGGTCTCAGCGTCATTGAGGACCTGCGACCGACCACCGGGCTGTTCTTCGACACCCACCTCATGATGAGCAACCCGGGGTTCTTCTTCCCGCACTTCAAGGCGGCCGGGTGCGACATGGTGACGGTGCACATCGAGGTCGCCCCGAATCCGACCGTCCTGGCCGAGAAGGCAAGGGCGGAAGGGCTCAAATTCGGGCTCACGCTCAACCCGCCCACTCCGTTCGAGGCCGTCGAGCCGTACCTGGAGCTGGTGGACAATCTGCTCATCATGTCCGTCTACCCGGGCTTTGGTGGTCAGTCGTTCGTTCCCGAAGTTCTGGAAAAGGTCGAACGAGCCCGAGAAATCATTGATTCGCGCGGGTTGCCGGCCGATATACAGATCGACGGGGGCATTACGCCCGAGACAGGCCGGCTCGCGAGAGCCGCCGGCGCCGAGATATTCGTTGCCGGGACGGCCATTTTCGGACGGCCTGATCCCGTCGAAGCCGTGGCAGCATTGCGAGCGGCCCTAGAGGACTAGAGCAGATGAGCGAACATATCTTCATCGCCGACGACGATCCGGATATTGTCCAATTCGTCTCGGTCAACCTTCAATTGGAAGGCTATGAGGTCTCGTCGGCCACCGACGGCAAGTCCGCCCTCGCCGCCATCACCAAAGAAGGCCCCAACCTCGTCATCCTCGACATCATGATGCCCGAGATGGACGGCCTTGCCGTGCTTCGCCGGATGCGGGCTCACCCGGTGAGCGCCAACATCCCCGTCATCGTCCTCACCGCCAAGGCACTGCCCCAGGACCGGATTCGGGGCCTCGAGCTCGGCGCCGATGACTACATCTCGAAGCCGTTCGAACTCGATGAGCTCATGGTCCGGGTCAAGACGGTGCTGCAGCGGGCCAAGGCGATGCGTGATCTCTCGCCGCTCACCGGTCTGCCCGGCAACTTCCGGATCACCCAGGAGCTGGAGCGCCGCACAGAGCGCGGTGATCCCTACGCCCTCGTGCACGCCGACCTCGACAACTTCAAGGCCTTCAACGACCACTACGGGTTCATGCGGGGGGATGGAGTCATCAAATTCACGGCCCACGTCATGCTCGAGTCACAGGCCGGACTCGACGACCCTGAGGCCTTCGTCGGCCACGTCGGCGGCGATGACTTCATCGCCATCGTCGATCCCGACAAGGTCGAGGACTTCTGCAAGACGCTCATCAGGACCTTCGACGAGGGCATCCTCGACTTCTACGACACCGGCGATGTCCTGCGCGGCTACATCGAGGTAACCGACCGGCGGGGCGAGCGCCATGCGTTCCCGCATACCTCGATTTCGCTCGGCGTCGTCAGCACCAAGGACCGCGAGATCTCCAACCAATGGGAGGCCTCGGCCGTGGCGTCCGAGATGAAGGAATACGCCAAGCGCCAGCCCGGCTCCTGCTACGAGATCGACCGCCGCAACACGTAGCACACGCACCTCGGCGGACCAGACTTCTTCCCGGGCCTTTCGCGGTCGCTCGCGATACACTTCGTCTTGCTCTTCTTCAGGGCAGGGTGCAATTCCCGACCGGCGGTGAAAGCCCGCTACCCC
>SHLN01000017.1 GCA_004283105.1 Acidimicrobiia bacterium | reverse complement strand
AACAAGGTATCGGGCATGATCGCCCCGATCGGCACCCACCTGGCCGATCCCATCGAGCGACTCGAGTTCGTTCATCACACCATGGAGATCGCACGGGACACCCATCAGGCGACCCCGGCAACGATGCTGCAGGACTTCGCCGAGTTTGCCCCGCCGGCCATCGCAGCGCGGGCCGCCCGCCTCGCCTACCGCAACGGGCGCGGCGGACGGTGGACACCGTTCAATCTCGTCATCTCGAACGTGCCGGGCCCGCACTTCCCGCTCTACCTGGCCGGTGCCCAGCTCGAAGGTCACTACCCGGTCTCTGCAATCACCGACGGCGCCGCCCTCAACATCACGCTCCACAGCTACCTCGGCCAACTCTGTTTCGGGCTCGTTGCCGATCGCGACCTCGTCCCGGACCTGGCGACCATCCTGGACTCGATTCACGACGAGGTCGCCCAGCTCGAGGGCTTCTTGCTGTGAAACGCCCCGCCCTCGTTCGAGCGCTCGCCGAGCCGGTCCGGGCCTCCGGTGAGCTTGCCACCTCGGTGACGCTGCTCCCCTTTCTTCGGATGCTCCCCGACGGTGACGGCCATCCCGTCCTCGTCCTCCCGGGATTCATGGCGTCGGACGGGTCGACCAGGCCGCTGCGGCGCCTGCTCCGTACGCTCGGCTACGAGGCGGCGGGGTGGGGCCTCGGCCGGAACGTCGGGCCGACCGAGCGAGTCGTCAACGAGATGCCCGCCCTCATCGACCGGACCGCCCAACGCACTGGGCAGGCCGTCTCACTCGTGGGGTGGAGCCTGGGCGGGATCTACGCTCGCCACCTTGCGGCCGGGACCCCCAGGCTCATCCGTTCAGTGGTCACCCTCGGATCACCGGTCCGGTCCGACGCTCGGCGCTCCACCAATGCCTCGCCACTATTCGAAGCGCTCAGAGCGATCCACGTGCCCGGTCACCCGCTCCTCGATGACGGAGTCCCGTTGGCCGTGCCGGTGACCGCCGTCCACACCCGCAGCGACGGGATCGTGCCGTGGCGGACCTGCCTCGTCCAGGATGCCCCAACCGCCGAAAACCTGCGCGTGCGAGGAAGCCACGTTGGACTGGGGTTCAATCCGGCCGCGTTCTACATCATCGCCGACCGCCTTGCGCAACCGGAGGGCACCTGGAGCGGCTTCAACGCTCCCCGGCCCTATCAGAGGATCATCACCGCGGTTCCGGGCCCTACTCCGACTGCCGGTGCGAGTCCTTCCTGATCTCGAACCCGGTCTTGACGAGCAGACGAATGAGGGCGGCCGCCGGGTTCTTGAACTGAGCGGCCCGGAGGGCGTCGCCGTACTCCTCGAATTGGCCGATCATCTTCTCGAACACGTGAGTGAGGCTGATGGTGTGAAGGTCGTTGACGGGGCTGCGGCCGAAGGCCACCAGCCGGGTGCGGACCTTTCGATCGACCGGCTCGGCCTGATAGCAGACGAGACCCTTCTCGAGGTCTCGGGCGATCTGGTGGACGCCATCCTGGTAGAGCCAGGCGACCCGCTGCAACACCGTGTGCAAGGTGTGATGGTTGGTGAGTCCGGGATTGAAGACGGCCTCGCCTTGCTTGACCTCGGCGATGATGACGTCGACGGTGTCATCCTCCAATTGGAGCGTCGGGTCCTCCACCAACAGGGAAGGTGACTCACCCTTGCCGTGCGAATCGGCGATGTAGATGGGGCCGGGAAATCGGACGGCGATGATGTCGACGTCGGTAACCGTCTGGTAGTTGTCGGGCGTGGTTTCCCGCAACACTTCGAACTCACTAACGGTGAAGTAGCCGTTGAGTCGCAGATACGCCTCGACGAGATCGACGCCAATGTCCATTCATTCCTCCAGGGGGGCCGTCGCATCGCCGAGGGCCCGCAGTCGATCGAAGGGGAAGATGCCGGTCGAGTGCTGATCGGGCCCGAACACGAGATTGAGTGCGTAGGCACCGACGATCGAGGCATCGAGGATCCGGACGGCGCCCGCGTCGCCGATCCAGGCTGACTCCCCCTCCGGGTTGAGGCAGGTCGCGCATTCGCACCCGGCCCGCAGAACCGGGGCCGGCACGGTGGTGATGAGCCCGTCCGGCCAGGTCAGCACGAGGAGGGCGCCGCCCTCCACTTCGATTCGGGTCGGGATTTCCACCCGCCCGAGGCTACAACCAGACCGGGAACAGCGAACAGCGGATAGCGGGCACCGAGCAGCTGCCTAGCATCCCTCCACTGTGATCAAGCCACGCCTGAACGTTCGAGCCGGGCACCCCGACTTCCTCGACCTCGACTGGGAGCGGTCGATCCGCGAGTGGACCCATCCCCGTCTGATGGACCTCCCGAAGGGGATCTCCCGCCACGAGGTCCGCTTCGTCGGCTACGACGAGGGCATCTACGCGATCAAGGAGCTGCCGGGCAGGCCCGCCCAGTCGGAGTGGGACAACCTGCGCTGGCTGGAGTCGGTCGCCGGGCCCGCCGTCATCGGCACCGGATACGTCGTGCGCGAGGGGGTAGACGAGAGTGAGGAGTGGTCGACGGCGGTCATCACCAAGTACCTCGATCACTCGTTCAGCTACCGAGAATTGTTGCAGGGGCCCGGGTTCGGAAAGCGGCGCAATCAGATGCTCGACGCGTTCGCAGCCTTGCTCGTCGAGTTGCACATCCTCGGCCTGTACTGGGGGGACTGCTCGCTCTCCAACGTCCTCTACCAGTACGACGCCGACTCGATCGCCGCCACACTCGTCGACACAGAGACGTCCGAGGTGCACGTGAGCGGGCTATCCAATGGGCAGCGCGAGATGGACCTCGACGTGATGATCACCAACGTGGCCGGCGGAATGGCCGATATCGCCTCGCGCGCCGGTCGGGACATAGACGAGGCGGACCTCGCTCTCGGCGAAGACATCGCCGACCGGTACCGGAACCTGTGGGCTGAGTTGCACCGGGAGGAGTCGATCGGGCCGGGCGAACGCTGGCGGATCACCGAGCGAATCAGGGCCCTCAACGAGCTCGGGTTCGAGGTCGACGACGTTTCTCTCGACCCGGCCGACGGTGACGCGCTCCGCTTCAATCTCCGGGTCGGAAGCCGCCGCTTCCATCGCAACCGCCTGCAGGAGCTCACCGGCATCTGGACCAGCGAGAAACAGGCCCGCACGATCCTCGCCGACCTTCAATACTTCCTCGCCCACCAGGATGACCGCGACTCGGCCACCGGGAAGGCGGTCGGGGCGGTCAGGTGGCGGGTCGGCGTATTCGAGCCATGGCTGGCACGGGTCCGGGAGGTGATTCCCCCGGGGCTCGACCCGCTGCAGGGGTATTGCGACTTCCTCCACCATCGCTTCGTGTTGTCGCGGGACGCCGGTCACGACGTCGGCAACAACACCGCCTTCGACGACTGGGCCTCCGGCGGGTTGCCGGGGTATGAGCTGGAGTAATTGAGCTGTGCGCTATGAGCTATGCGCGGTGCGCCAGAGGCCCGGTGACCGGTGACGCCTCCCGGTTGCCGTAGCAAACTGACCCTGGGACTAGCCGACCAGGTTTCGGACGGCTCTCATCCAGGCGAAGACGGCCCCGCCGGCCACGATGACCCCGAGAAAGACTGCCGCCATGAGGCCGGCAGAAAGGCCACTCTCCCCGACCGGCTCCCCGGGATCGGCAGCCAGCCCGCGACCGGAATCAGAACCGGAGCCCGACGGCGTGACCGATGCTTCGGCTCGCTCGTCGAGAGTCGTCGTGGTGGTGGAGTCCGGACTCGCACCTTCCGAGCCATCAACCGGCACCGTGGTTGTTGTGCCGCTGCCCGTCATCCCAAGGATGTGGTCGGCGATCGATGCGATCTCGCCGCTCGACAGCCGGGAGGCATAGGCGGGCATGCCACTCGTTCCGTCCCGTGTGACTGCGATGACGGCGGCACGACTGAGACCGGTCGCTGCAACCGGCCCACCCGGCCCGCCTTCTCCGTGAAGGCCGTGGCACCCCGAGCAATTCTGCATATAGAGCGTTGAGCCGGACAGCACGGTGCCCGGGGCGATTGTGGTAGATGTCACCCCGGCGCTTGCGCCAAGCGATGCGACATAGGCGGACACGTTGGCAATCTCCTCACCGCTGAGCGATGCGGCATAACCGGGCATCGTTCCGGAACCATTGGTGGTGATTGCCACGATGTCGGACAAGCCGAGCGAGTGGCCGCGCAGGTCGCCACCTTCCGCTCCATGGCAGAGAGCACAGCTGGCGGCATAGACGTCACGGCCGCTGCGGGCGATCGTCGTGGTCGTGGTGGCCCCCGGCGTCGTCGTCGTTGTCACGCTCAGGCCGAGCAAGTAGTCGGCGACATTCCCAATCTGGACCGAACCGAGCTCCGGGAAGCCGCGCATCGTCCCGACCCCATTCGTGATCTCAGAGACCAATTGACTCCGGCTCTTGGATGTCGGAACAACATTGCCGCCGTTCGGCCCATGACACGCAGCGCAACTCTCGGCCCACACCACCGAACCTGCAGCCGCCACCGTTGTCGTCGTAGTAGCCCCCGGCGTCGTCGTCGTGGTGGTTGCAGGGGCGGCTCCGGTCACGTAGTCCCAGATGGCGCCGACCTGTTCGCCTGTGAGGCCGTTCTGAGCCGGCATTCCTCCCTGGCCGTCGATCGTGATGCTGATGAACGTCGACCTCCCCAGGCTGGTCCCGTTGAGGTCACCTCCGTTTGGCCCATGGCAGTCGGCACAGCGGCCCGCGTAGAGGGCTTGCCCATCCGGGGGCGTCCCGGGCAGAGTGGTCGTGGTCGTTGGAGGAGCGCTACTGGACGGATCCCCCGGCAAGGACAACTGTTGGATCTCGGCGTTGTTCGTCACACCGTCACCATCGGAGTCCCGATTGAGGAGCGCCGGCGCCCGATAGTCCTTGTCCCCGAAGTCACCATTCTCCCAGTCCTCGCCATACTGATTGAGGTTGTCCTCACCGGGGCGCATCGGGTCCGTGTGACAGAGAAGGCACGAGTCGAGAGCCGACCCGGCCGCGGAAGGAAAGGCCTCGCCAAACCCGGACATGAACTTCTGCTTGGCATCAGCCCCCGGCGCGAGGAGAAGGAGCATCGCCGCGAGAACACCAAGCACGGCCCAGGCGGCTGCGAGCACAAGCCGCCCCCTTCGACCCGGCGCAGTGAACTCTGGTAACTGGCTCCCGGTCGCTCGATGGTCCATTGGTACGCTCGCTGATGTTTCGCTGCTCGGTTCTTCGGCAGATGCTGCCCCAAGCTCAACCTACGACGGGCGCGGTTAACGAGTCTCCATCTGACGGTTAAGCAATCAATAAGAGCCGCAGCCGCTCAAGCAGGGGTGTCGTCGGCGAGAGCGGTAGCGTTAACGCTCATGGACGATCACCCGGCGCACGCCAGTCCGGTCAAGCGAATTGTTCAGGCCGTGGTCTCGCTGGCCATCGTGGTGGGGATCTTCGTCTTCGCCTTCCCACAATTCGCCGACTACGGCGATGTGTGGACCGAGATCTCCGCAATGACCGCACTGGAGGTAGCGACCCTGTTGGCGGTCGCCATCTGGAATCTCGTCACCTACTGGTTCGTCCTCACCGCCGTCATGCCGGGGTTGACCTACCCCCAGGCGGCAGTCTCGAACCAGGCCTCGACGGCGGTCGCCAACACCCTTCCGGGGGGCGGGGCAATCGCCGTGGGTGTCACCTACGCCATGTACCGGTCGTGGGGCTTTGGCAAGAGCGAGTTCGCACTGGCGGCGGTGGTGTCCGGCGTGTGGAACAACTTCGCCAAGCTCGGAATGCCGGTGCTGGCCCTCGCCCTCCTCGCCCTCGAAGGCGAAATCACCACCACCCGGGTTATCGCAGCGGTAGCCGGCATCGGCGTGCTGCTGGGATTCATCGCGCTGTGGAGCCTCTTCCTGTACAAGGAAGCGCTCGCCCACCGCATCGGAGGGGCCGTTGGGCGCCTCGTGAGCCGGTTGCGGGCGCTCGTCCGCAAGCCGCCGGTGAGCGATTGGGGGGAGGCCGGGGTGAGGTTCCGGGCCCAGGCGCTTGGTCTGCTCCGCACCCGTTGGTTCCGTCTGACCGTTTCGACCCTTGTGAGCCATGTTTCGCTCTACATCGTGTTGCTCGTCACCCTGCGCCACGTCGGGGTGGGCAACGAGGTGCTGTCCTGGATTCAGGTCCTGGCGGTGTTCGCCTTCATTCGCCTCATCTCGGCGCTGCCGATCACCCCGGGAGGTGTCGGCGTGGTCGAGCTTGGGCTCACGGTCGGGTTGCAGGTTGCTGCGGACTTCGCCGGTGTGAGCGAGTCGCTGTTCGAGGCGAAAATCGCGGCCGCCGTTCTCGTCTTTCGGGCCATCACGTTCCTCCTGCCCGTGCCGCTCGGTGCTATCTCCTATCTCATCTGGCGAGCCAATCGAAGCTGGCGAAAGTCACCGCCGCCGGATGATGAGGAGAGCGGCGGCCCCGGCGGCGATTCCGAGCCCGGCACCGGCGACGCTATCGAGGGGCAAGTGAGCGCCAACGTAGACCCGTAGAGTTGCTGCCCCGGTTGCGAGGGCCCACAGCACCGCCGCCCAGCGTTTGCCTATGTAGGGCGAGGCGATTGCGGCGATGACAAACCCGACGGCGGCGTGGCCCGAGATGAAGCCGAGGCCGTCCGGGCCCCCGTCGATGCGGTAGGAGATGGCTTCCTCGAGATCCAACCCACCGGGCCGGGGCCGATCCACGACCGCCTTGACTACTTTGGCGAGGATCCACATACCAAAGCCGGTGGACGCGAGGGCAATAGCAGGTTGGCGCTTGCGGGTGAGATACCACGCCACGGCCGCAGCCACGAAGGGGGCCACCACCATCCCGAACTGCATGACCGGGTAGAGCGGCCAGGCAATCCAGTCCGGCCATCCGTTGACAAACTCGAAAACCGCCTCCTCGCCGGGGGGAACGTTGTCATCCCATACGAGTGCCGTCCCGACGAGAAACACCCCGGACCCGACCCCGAGTGCCGTCAGCTGCGCGCGCCTGGTATCAAGCATCGACCATGATCTCCCCCCGGTAGCGCAGCCACCAGAGCTGGACCAGCGCCGCTATTCCGACGGCGGCCGCCGCACCCAGCAGGGTTCCCGCCACCACATCGGTGAGCCAGTGAGCTCGCAGGTAGGTGCGGCTCATCGCCATGAAGAACGCAAACCCGACCGCCACCAGCTCCCAGATCCGCCGATGGGGACCGGCGGGAAGAAAGATGATGACGAGCGCCACCACCGTGACGGCACCCGCGACGGCATGGCCGGACGGAAAGGCCGAACCGGTGGTCTCGACCAGCGGATCGAGCGGCCGCGGACGATCGTAGAGCGCCTTGAAGATGGTGACCGACGCCTCGGACAGCACGATCGACGCCAACCACACGGTCAGCCACTCCCACCGCCTCCGAATCCATAGGAACGCGGAAATGCCCACGCGGAGAGGAACCGTCACCCAGACGCCTCCCGCGAAGTTGAACACCTTGGCAAGGAACGTCAGGGGACCATTCTCGATCGAAACCATGAGGTCCCGGAACCAGTCATCCATCGGTTGGAGCGTCGATCGGCCGACTGCCACCCAGACCATCAGCGCCGCCGCCGACACGTAGAGCGCAACGGCGCCGGCCACCGCCCACCGGTGATCATCGAACAGCCGCGGGTGATGGTGCTCACGGAGATCGGTCATCCGAGGATCCCCGCAGATCGCATCGCCCGGCGCACCACCCCGGCCGGAAACAGGCCGAGAGCGTCTTCGACGTCGTCGGCCAGCCGGTCAACTCCCGGCCCCTCCGCATCAAACTCGTAGGTAATGCAGCCGCCCTCGAACACCCGGTACCACCGTCCCGTAAAGCTGGGATCGGGAAGGCGTGACTCCAGTCGATCGAAGAGTTGGGGCAGCTTCAGGCCGCGCACCGAGCTGGTGTCGTCGGGCATCCGCAGCGTGGCCGTCCGGTCGAGGGCGTCCTGCTCGTTCACAATGATGATGGGACGATTCCGCTCTGCCGCCGCCGCAACCTTCTCCGTCAGCGGGAGATCGCTCGTATCGAACACCACGAATACCTGCCGGTCGTTGATCTGCCGAGCCTCCAGCTCAGACTCGATGGCACGTGCGTAGTCGGCCTCCCGGCCGGTGGTAGGAACGATCACCATGGTGACGGTCGAGCTCACAAGGTTGACGTCGCGGAACTCCGTCACGCCGGTCACTCCATCTGTAGTTAGTTCCGGGGCTCCTCCCACATCACAGCTGGCGGCGAGCGTGACCTCCACGAAGTGCGACCCGAGACGGTCGGAGTCGAGCCAGAACTGGCTCTTGCCCCGGCTGGATACGAGATCCTCATAGGACCAGCCGGCCTTCAGATCGTTCAGGCAGGGCACGTACTCGGCGCTATCCACCGCCTGCATCTGGAGGACCATGGAACCTGTGACTGAGGTGATCACCTCGGGGTCGGCCGGACAGGCGGGTACGCCGCGGCCCAACTGGTTGTTGCCACAGGCCGACGCCACCAACGCGACGATCACGAGCGCGAAGAGTCGCCGGCTCATACGAACCCCGCTCCGGTGAGATTGTCGACGACGAAGCCGACGAACCACAGGGCTACCAGCACTGCGCCGGCGGTGAGCCCAAGCCGGCGGCGGCTCCACCGTTGCACCGAGATCGGGTCACAGGGAGGTGCCATCGACCGGAACGTCTCGATGAGATCGGGCTCTCCGGTCGCCACGTACTGCTTGTGGGCCGACCGGGACTGGGTGGGAATAGTGATACCGCTGGTTGCCGCAAACGCCTCGGCCACGTCTTCCGGCGTGAAGTATTCGAGGGCGATGCGATACACCTCGGCCGGGTCGTAGCGGAGGCCGAGGATGAGCATCATGTTGGCAAGGTCGACGGCCTGACGCCATGGGGTTGGACGGACGGTCGCGAACGCCACATCGATGAGCTTCGCCTCGCCGTCGTGGACCATCACGTTGGCCGGCTTGATGTCGCGATGAGCCAGTCCGGCATCCCATAGTTGCCGGATCATCACAAGACCCTGACGAACGATGGACTCGTCGATCACGGCGTCGCCGAATTCCTGAGCGCCGAGGAGGAATTCGGTAACGAGCAGGTATTCGCGTTCCGGCGTGATCTCCACGATCCCGTACGTCTCGGCCGACGGAAGCCCCGCCTCCTGCATGCGGAGCATGATGTAGTCCTCGTACTCCACCAGTCGGCGGACGGACGAGAACTTGACCTCGTCCTCGAGCGACCCGTACAGGATGGTCCGGCCCACCTTGTACCAGCGATCCGAGCGAAGGTGCGTCTGGGAGTACAGCTTGGCGAAGAGATGCACGTTTGGCTCGTCCGGATCCGCCGTCTCTACGGTGAGCCGGAGCGGTGTCGAGCCACCCGATCCCTCGAGACCGAACGGTTGCATGTCCAGCACCTTGATGCCGAGTTGGTCCTGGACGGCCTGCTTGATGGCGGCGCCGCGGGCGCCGCCCACATCGAGGTGGGCGGTCACGCCCCGCTTGTTGACCACCGGGAACACCGACTCGGGCACGAACAGCTTGAAGACGAGCACGGCAACTGCGAGGCCGAACAGGCCGGCAAAGATGGCGTCACTCGGGTGATCGACCCCCAGGTAGAGGCGGGCCAGGATGAGCAGCCCGAGTATGACCTCGGCCGCGGTCATGAACCGGTTGCGCCATGTGCCCTTCGGGAACAAGGCCATCCCCATGACCCCGAAGGTCACCGCCAGTCCGGCCACCGGCGCGGACGGATGCGCGTAGCCCTTCCAGGGACCGATGATGTCGACGAGGGGCCGCGGCCGGGCCACCGAGACTTCGAGCCCGTTCACGACGAGCATGACGATGAACAGAGCGCCCAGCAATCCGAACAGGTGCCGCCAGCGCTTGTAGAAGATGAGCACGAGGATGGTGGCCCACCGCAGCGGGCGGATGAACCACTGGGATCCAAGCGAGTGGAGAGCGTCCATGACCCCGGTAGCGGCATCGGTTCGCAGGTCCTGCAGCCACCGCAACACGGTCATGTCGCGGTCGGTCCACCAGTTGGTGGTATCGGTGAACAAGAACAACGAGATCCAGGTGCCCACCATGAGCACGCCGGCGATGATCCAGAACCACCCGCTCGCCCGCAGCTCGCGCGGTAGCGGCGGCTTTTCCCCCGATGGACGCCGGCGTCGTCCGGTGAACCGCAGGGCGCCGATGCGGAGCTCGCGGCGCGCCCCGATACCGCTGAGCTCGCTTCCGAGCCGCTGCGACTGCGGATCGTCGCTCATTGCGTCGTGTCGTTGTCGGCCATGAACCACCGATCTTACGGACCGAACTACCGAGGGGCATACCAGCGGTGTAGCTTCAGAGGTCGAAGCCGATTGGGGGATTGCGTGACGAGCACAGCTGGCAGGACCGGAACCGGTCTCTTCGAATGGATCAACCGACACATCCGCCTCGTGACCGTGGTACTCGTGGTGTTTGCCTTCGGGTTCCTGTTCCTGGGCGAGTCGATGAAGACCGACGAGAACGTGACGTTCGAGCCGACCGGAGAGCTCTTTCAAACCCAGGAGCGGGCCGTCGATCTCCTCTCGCCGACCACATCGGTGGTGGGGGCCGTATTCCTCGTTGAGGACCCGGCCGGGGTCGATGTACTGACCCGCCGGGCATTGCTCGAGTACAAGGAAAACTCCGACACGCTCCGCGCCGACGGCACCGCCCAGAGCCACCTCGTCACGGTGTTCAACAACGACATCGGGCTCGAGATCGAGGGCGTATTCTCGATAGCCGACGCCGTGGATGCCGCCCTCCCCACCGGATTGGCGGGAGCTACCGACACCGAAGTCAAGCTTGCCCTCAACGACCTGCTGGCGGTCGGATCTCCGCTCCGGAACCTCGTGTTCAACCTCTCGCAGGATGCCACAGCTGCACCTGCCGTGGTGGACGGCAACGAGATCACCCTGTGGCAGTCCCCCGTGTTCCTATCGGATGTCCGCTACAACCTCGACACCTTCACGGGCGAGACGGAGGATGACCGCTTCCTCGAAGCCGAGGTGTGGCTGCGCGAAGCCCAGACGACGCTGCGGGGCGACCAGAACAACATGGAAGTAATCGGTGTGGCCATCGACTTCAACACATCGTTCAACGAGTCGTTCGAGGAGGGCGGCCCGTACATCTTCCTCGCCGTCGCTTTCATCATGCTGCTCGTGGGGGCCTTGCTCCGGTCGTATTGGGCGGCCGTGACCGTCGCCGCCGGCCTGTCCGTCACCATGATGATCTTCAACGGGTTCGTCGGCGTCTTCCAACTGGAAGTGTCTCCGCTCCTCCAACTCATCGTCCCGATTGCCATGATCAGCTTCGGGGTCGACTTCTTCATCCATGCGTCGGGTCGAACCCGCGAGATCCAGGTCGAAGGCGAGACACGGGCGCGGTCCTATCCCCTCGGCTTAAGCCTCGTCTTCAAAGCGCTGCTCATGGCCGCCCTGTCGTCGGCGGCCGCCTTCCTGTCCAATATCGCATCCGGGATCGAAGCGATCACCGAATTCGGTGTCGGGGCGGCTGTGGCCCTCGTCGTAGGTGCCGCCATCCTCGGGCTCATCGTTCCCAAGTGGCTGCTGGTGATCGAAGAGAAAGTCGGACCATCCCCGGCCGATCGCGGCCTGATGATCTCCTACAAGATCGGGTTCTTCTTCGTGGCCCTCATTGCCGGCGTCATGGTGGCCATGAATGTGGTGTTCCCCACCATCGGGGTCGCCATCTTTGTCATCTTCTCGCTGCTGTTCATCTATCTCCCGTACCGACTCACGTTGCGTCGCAACGCTCGAGCCGTCGCCAGGGGGCGCCCGATGAGCGACGAGGTGAAGGGCGCCGGCCACGGCTTGCGCGCCGCCGGCACTCTCGTCCACTTCCTGGCCCGCTGGCGGGTCATCACCATCCCGGTGGTGGCCGTCCTGGCGGTGGCTGGTGTGTGGGGCGCCTTCCAGGTGAGCTCCGAGTTCCAGCTCAAGGACTTCCTTCCCGAGGACAGCAATCCCATCGTGTCCCTCGACAAGCTCGATGAGCACTTCGGACAGTCGACCGGCGGAGAGGGCTTCGTGTACGTGGAAGGCGACCTGACCGAGCCTGCCACGATTCTTGCGATGGAGCAGGCGATTGGCGGGGTCGTCGCCTCCGGCGCCGAGCTTTCCGTCGACTTCAACGGAGACGTGATCACCGGCGACGATGCCACGACCATCGTGAGGACGGTCATGGCCTCCGGGGCCGCCCAGGCCGCCGTGACCGATGCCACCGGTGTGGCCATTACCGACACCGACGGAGATGGCTTGCCAGATAGCGCCGCCCAGGTGGCGGCCGTGTACCAGCACGCCTACGACAACGGCGTTGTCAACGATGCGGGCCAAACCGTCTTCAGCGTCGAGAACGTCCAGAACGCGGTGTTCGTCGACGGCCCCACCCGCCAGGCAACGGCCCTGACGGTTGGCATCCCTTCGTTCGTCGATGCCGCCATTATCGATGGCGCCAGGACGGCGTTGGAAGCCGCCGACCGCGAACTCGAGGCGGCCATCGGTGGCGAGACGGAGATCGTCGCAGTGGCGGGCGAAGTCATCGTCCAGAAGGAGAGCCTCGACGCGTTCGTGAACGCCATGGTCGTCAGCATCCCGATTGCCGTCCTGCTTGCGACCCTCATCGCCGCCGCCATCATGCGGTCGTTCAGGTACGCCGTCACGGCCATCGTGCCAATCCTTCTGGTAGTGGCGTGGGTGTACGGATTCATGTGGCTGGCCGATCTCAAGATCAACCCGGTCACTGCCACCATCGCCGCCATTGCTATCGGTATCGGCATCGACTTCGCAACTCACTTCACCGTTCGGTTCCGAGAGGAGTTCGAAGGTGAGCCGAGCCGTTTCCCGGCGCTGCGGCGCGCCGGCGAAGGAACCGGTGGAGCGCTGGCGATCTCGGCGTTGACATCGATTCTCGGCTTCTTTGCCCTGAGCCTTGCCCCGACGCCGATCTTCGCAACGTTCGGATTGTTGACGGCGGTGATGATCGCCATTGCCTTCCTCGTGTCGATCGTGGTGCTTCCGAGCCTGTTGCTGTTCGTGACTCCGAGCCGCAAGGGCGAGGAGCGGGAGGAGCTCATCCGTCGGGTGGGAGTAGCCGGCGAGGAGTACGAGCCGCATAGGCGGGAAACGGCACTCCGCCGCACCGGCGCCGATGCCGCGGCCGAAGCCGAAGCGGCCGAGACGGTCGGGGACGACGGGTAGGCGGCGGGCGCTAGATCGCGTTGGGAGCGTCGTCCCTCGTCCCTCGTCCCTGGTCCCTCGTGCCGACCGCTCGACCGCGGATCGGGTGACCGTTGACCGTTGACCGTTGACCGTTGACCGTTGACCGAATTAATGCCTCTTCACGCCGCCGTATTTCATGCGGGTGTGGGACATTGCAGCGACCTCGGCCTCGTCGTCGTTGATGCCGGCCGCCACCACCTCCCCGAGGAATAGCGTGTGGGTGCCGACGTCGATCGCCTCCCGCACCTCACACTCCAGATAGGCGATTGCCTCCTCGAAGATCGGAGCACCGGTCGCTCCTTCACGGATGGGACGCTCATTGAGGGTCATTCCCTCCTTTGCGGCCGGCTTCGAGAACTTCACGAAGGGCCGGGTGTCCTCGGCATTCCAGAGGTTGACGGTGAACACGCGGCTCTCGTCGATGAGCCGATGGGTGACCGCCTTGCGGTCGACCGATGCTGCGATGAGCACCGGCTCCATCGAGACCTGGGTGAGCCAGCTCTGGGTCATGCCGTTCCACTCGTCCCCCGACCGCGAACCGAGCAGACAGAGTGCGTTTGGGATCTTCCAGGTGACCTTGTTGATGAGTTCGATTGGCAGATCTGACATTGGAGCTCCTTGGGGTTGTCTCGACTCTACGGAATCTTCGACCGCTACCGGCTACCCGCTGCCCGCTCCCCGCAAGAACAGACATCGAGAGCTTCCGATCAGCAAGCTGCAGAATCAGGGATGCGATGCCGGCTCTTGGCGGGTAGCGGGCAGCGGTTCGCGGGCAGCGACTCTGCAACTCCTGAGAGGTGCACAACAAGTCCCGCTAGCCTCACGCTTGATGAACGTCCTCATCGCTACTGCGGGTGTGCTGCCGCCCGAGCCGGTTGCCGAGATTGTCGAGCGACTGGTCGATTCCCGTGACACTGTGCGGGTGGTGACTGTGCTCGCCATCCCCCGCTCGTTCCTCAATGAGATCCGGTCCGAGGAGTGGCGGCCCTTGACGGAGGGTGCCCCGGGCTGGGACGAGGAGGAGGATGCCGTCATCGCACGCTATGTCGAGGAGCGAGGCCGGCGCCTCACCGATCCGGTCGTTTCGGCCCTGCGGACACGCGACATCGAGGCCGAGCCCATCCACCTCGAAGGCGAGGACAAGGCCGCCGCCATCATCAGCACCGCCGAAGCCATCGATGCCGACCTCGTCGTGCTCGGCGCCACAAGACAGATCTTCGCCGAATCGGCCTGGGAGAGCATCTCCGCCAGAGTCATGGCCGACACGCGCCGTCCCGTCCTGGTGGTCCCCGGTCACATCCCCTCAGACGAGGAACCCGAGTCCGTTGACTGAGGTCCTGCGCACGCCCGAGGAGGCGTTCTCCGGGCTTCCCGACTACCCGTTCGAACCGAACTATTTCGAGTGGAACGGCATCCGGATGCACTACCTGGACGAGGGTGCGGGAAAGCCGGTGGTGCTCTTCCACGGTGAGCCGACCTGGTCGTTCCTCTATCGGAAGGTGATCCCCCCGCTCGTCGACGCCGGGTATCGATGCATCGCTCCGGACTATGTCGGGCTCGGCAAATCCGACAAGCCGGTCGACGACGCCTTCTATACCTTCGACATGCACACCGAGTCGGTGACGGCACTCCTGACATCGCTCGAGTTGACCGAGGCCACCGTGGTGGGCCAGGACTGGGGCGGTCCGATCGGTCTCCGTTTCGCGGTTGAGCACCCCGAGATCGTGACGAGACTCGTGGTGCTCAATACCGGGCTCTTCAGCGGTCACGGCTCGATGTCCGAATCGTGGATGGCGTTCCGCGATTGGGTCGAACGCACGCCCGACCTGCCGGTCGACCTCCTCATGTCGCGCAGCGAGGCTCACCCGTGGGGCGCCGACGTGCTCGCCGCCTACGGTGCTCCGTTTCCTTCGGTCGATCACAAGGCCGGCATCCGGCGGTTCCCCCTGATGGTGCCGCTCCAGGCCAACCACCCCGGCGCGGCCGAGATGCTGGGGGTGCGAGAGCAACTGGCGTCGTGGGAGAAACCCGCCTATGTGCTGTTCTCAACCGGCGATCCCATCTTCTCGACCAGGACCGGCGAGCGGCTGGCCGACCTCATCCCCGGTGCCGGCCCGCTCGACACCATCAACGACGCCGCCCACTTCCTCCAGGAAGACCGGGGAGAGGAAGTTGGTCGCCGAATTGCCGCCTGGCTCCAGTCGTTGGAGTGAGGTAGTGCGCCGATCCGCCCTTCTGACCCTCGCCCTCGCGCTCTTTGCGGGCGCCTGCGGGAGCGGGCCGTCTCTCACCGACTACGCCGCCGAGCTCGAGGCACTCGTGACCTCCCACAACGTCGACATGGATGCCAACGATGACGAGATCGAGAACGGGCCGGCGACCGTCGAGAGCATTCGCGACTACGCGACCACACGCATGAGCCTCCGAAACGGGTTCCGGACGCAACTCGAAGCGATCGAACCCCCCGACGAAGCCGCCGACCTCCATGCCGCCGCCGTCGATGCGATCACCGCCCTCGTCGCTGCCGAGCAAGAATTGTTCGACGTCGCCAACACGAGCGACGATCTCGAGACGCTCGAGAACCTGTGGACCTCGCCGGCGGGCGAGGCGGCACGGGCGGCCGATGCCAAGGCCATCGAGATCTGCCAGGCAGCCGAAGCCGCCATCAACTCGACCGAGGAACGCCAGGCGCTCGTCGGCATGCCGTGGGTCCCCTCCGAGCTCCAGGAAGTGGTCACCGTGGCATTCGGGTGCACAGCAGCCGAGCGCTAGTAAGTCGTCGCCACCATGGCCAGTTCGTGGTTCGGCCACCCGGAATGCCGGGCGGGGCGTGGAGTAGTGCGAGGTAGTCGATGACCTTGCTTGCGCACCACAGGCGGAACCCAATGTGGCCGCGTCGTCGGGTAGGAGCGAGCGCCCGTTTCTTGAGTCAGATTCGCCCGGTACGAACCGGGCGAATCTCGAGCGCTCGGTTGTCACGGCTCGATACGAGTGATGGTTGCGACCCGGTCGATGCTTCGATCGAAGGAGGCAACATCGGCGACACCGGCGCGCTCGGCGGAGGCGATGAGGTAGGCCTCGGCGTAGTCGATGCGGTGTGTCTCGTAGATCTCGAGTGACCGAAGCAGCAAAGCGGGATCCAGGGTGCGGATCGGCGGGAACGCAAGGATGGATCGGACCATCTGTGCCACGTCCTCGATTGGGACTTCGTAGAAGGACTCGAGGACATAGATGGTCTCGGCGAGGATGAGGTCGGGAAGAAGCAGTTCGTCGGCGGTGGAGAGAAACGCGGTTGCCCGTGTGGCCGGCTCTGGTGGGTCGCCGGTCAGGTGTCGGATCAGGACATTGGTATCGAGGAAGGCCGTCACCGACGCGATTCGGCACGGGCGCGTCGGGTTCGGGTACGAACCTCATCCCAACGGGCGTGTCGCTTGGTGGCCGGGACCTCGACGGTGCCGGCAAGATCGAGCAAATTGGGGGTGCGGGCGAGCAGGGCCCGGTGTTCTTCGACCCGGAACACGACCTCGTCACCTTCGACGATACCGAGGGCGTCGCGGACTTCTTTGGGGATCGTTATCTGACCCTTCGTCGTGACTCGTGCCGAAGCATCCATAGGTTTCCTTACTATCGTGCATATGTAAGGATAGCCGTGACAGGCACCCCGAACAACGTTCACGCCCCGCGAGTGAGGTTCTCGAGGTGGATCGGGTTCGCCGGAGCCAGGAGGAGGTGCTCATCGTCGTGGCTCAGCCACAGATCGGGGGCCGCCTCCAGCCAGACGTGCTTGGGGAACGCATCGAGATGGGACCGCCACCGGCGATTGGGAGGCCGGTACAGCAGCACCTCAGGGGCCGGAGCCGAGAGGGAGTCGAGCCGTCCGACGAGGTCGTACTGACCGAACAACTCGGCCATCCCCTCGGCCGGGTCGAGCCACTCGACGCCACGGAACCAGCCAACGGCCCCGCACTCGCCACAGCCGACAACCTGAATGCCTGCCACGGTGACCGGCGTATGAATGCATGTCTCTGTCTTCATGATTCCCACTATGACGAGCGGGTGTGACAGAAAGAGCGCTGAGCTATGAGCTGTGAGCTATGAGCAACCAGATGTGGGCTCAAACTCACAGCCCACAGCCCACAGCCCACAGCCGACAAAGAGCCGACCCCGGAGGGTCGGCTCTTTGTCGTTTGGAGGTGCTGACGTGAGGCGGGAGGAACCTGCCGTCAATTCTCCTGATTGCTAGGCGCTGAGGCTCACCTCGTCGGCCGATGGGTCGACATCGCCGCCACCAGAGCCTGGGCCGCCGTGGCCGCGCCGTCCGCCGCGATCGCCACGCTCGGGCCGGTCTCCCCGCACGGACTGCACCTTCTCGGTGATCCGCTCGGTGATCTCGGCCAGGCGCTCGTCGGCCTCTTCCTGGGTCAGTGTGCCGTCGGTGACCTTGTCGGCCAGATCGGCGGCCGCCGGAGCGATCAATCCACTCACCAGGTTGTCGAGGTCAACGCCCTGCTCGGCGGCGAACTCGGCGAGGGTCGTCTCGCCGTCGGCCAGCGCAGCCTGGATGTCCTCGAAGGGCACTCCGACCACACTTGCCAGCGTCTCCTGACGCTCGGCCTGGCGGGCTTCCCGCTCGGCCGCTCTCTCGGCACGCTCGGCCTCGCGAATCGCCTGGATCTCCTCTTGCGTTGAGTTGACCATGGTGGTGATCTTCCCGGTCGCTTCGGCAAGCTTCTCGTCGGCCTTGCCCTGATCGATCCGCTCATCGGCGACGGCGCCGTCGAGCTTCTCGGTCAGATCCGCGACCAGCGAATCGACGAGGGCAGTACCGCTCGAGCCGTTGGCAGCCGCGATGTCGGCGAGCGTCTCGCCGGACTCGAGGCCTTCCTGGATCACCTCGGCGTCAACACCGAGGAAGTCGGCGACCTGGCCGAGGTGGCCGTGGCCGCCCCGCATGCCGCGGTGGCCGTTCCGTGCCTTGAACCCACGCTCGGGAGCGATCTCCTCCACCTGGGTGTCCCCGGCAGGAGGGACCGTATCGTCGGTCCCATCGCTCTGGGCGAACGCCATGCCGCTGGCGGCGATGGCTGCCACTACCAGGGCGACGAATCCGATCTTCAGACTCTGCTTCATCTCTGTTCTCCTTTCCAAGAACCGTTGCATTGGTTCAAGGATGCGATGGCGACATATGGAGAGTGTTAGGTGAACCTGAGACGGAGCTAAGAGTGTCAGCGGTCAACGGCCATCGGCCATCGGCCATCGGCCATCGGCCATCGGCCATCGGCC
>SHLN01000188.1 GCA_004283105.1 Acidimicrobiia bacterium | reverse complement strand
CGGGTCTTCTGGATCGTGTTGCGATCAGCTCTAGCTGGTAAGTCCCAGTTCGGCTTTCAGCTCGTCCAGCTTCTCGTCGGCCTTGGCAAGCGAGACCGCCTCCCGCAGCTCCATTTCGGAGCCTTCCGGGGTGGCTTCGCGTAGTTCGGCGTGGGCCATTGCCTCCGACTTGCGCTTCTCGATCTTTTCTTCGACCCGGGCCAGGCTTGGCACCTCGTCGTCCATCGTCTCACTCATGGAGTTGATGGCCTTGTTGACCGACTCCTGCATCTTGGCTTGCTGGAGGGCGCCCAGCAGTTCGATGCGCTTCGCCGCCAGCTCCTGAAGCCGCAAGGCGTTCTGACTCACAGCCGACTTGGCCTTCTCGGCCTGATCCATGGCCGTCTCGTACTGCTTTTTGAGGCTGTCGAGATTGGACTCTGAGGCCTGCAGCCGCATGGCAAGCGACTGAGCGGACCTCGTCCATTTCTCAGCCTCTTCGACGTTGCCGGCCGCCCGCGCTTCCTCCGCCTTGAGGAGCGCCTTCTTGGCCAGTTCGCGAGCCGAGCCGACATTGTCGGCGGCGTCCTCGATCTTGGACTCGAGCTGAACCCGGTGCGCAACGACCTTGGCGGCCTGATTCCGCAGCTCTTGATCCCGCTTCCGAGCTTCCGAGATCGCTTGTTCGAGCTCGATCTCGGGATCCATTGCTTTCTCGGCGGTGCTCTTGAAGAGCTGCTTGATATAGCCCCAAAGGCGCTTCATGAAACCCATTACTTCAACTCCATCCTTTCGGTCAATGAATGATAGGGGACGATCGCCAGGTCCACCCAGCCGCTATCTCCGTCGCAGCCCCCGGCGGGAAGCCGAAGCTGCTCCAGCCCGTCGACCACGAGCCTTTCGGATCAGGCCGCGCCGGGACGGCTTCCGACTGACAGGGATCTCTCGATTGCGCGTGTACCGGCGATGCGTTCGGGCGTGTGGCTTGGGACGCCCTACTCCCCCGAACCCACCGGAGGCGGCCATGCCACCGAGGATGACCTCGAAGATGTCCATCATGCCGAATCCGCCGCCGCCGTAGCTCTTCGGGGCCATCGGTGCGGGAATCGGCCGGCCACCAACGTTGATCTGACGGGGCTGGGGTTGTTGCCCGCGCCGCAGACGTTCGGCATCGGTGGGGCAGACTTTGACCTCCCGTTGGCCAGCGCTCGTCTTCAGGACCGCCGTCTCGACCGCCGGCGGGTGGGCAGGATCGAAGAAACAGGTTGCACGCTCCTTGACCGGCTCGGGCGGGATCTCGCGCCCGTCCCGGAGCGCGACCGCCGCCTGGAGCTGCCAGCGCGCCTTGTCGAGAGCATCGGAAATGGTCTCGAGCTGCGAGAGCTTGGTCGTCCGTTCATACAGGTCGAGCGCATCGGCGTACGTCTGGGAGGCCTGCTGGAGGTAGGCGGCAGCCTTCTCGTGCTCAGCCACCCGAATGGCATCGGTCTCCTCCAGAATGAGATTGGCGATCTCGTCCAGCTGGTGCTTGATCTCAGCCTGTGCTTCGGAGATGTCCTCGACCTTGCGCTGTTTCTCTACCTTGGTTTGGCGGCGCACCACCCAGAACACGAACAGCACGATGCCGCCTACGACGAAGACGAGTCCCCAGGGAAATCCGCCCCCGCCCGAACCGCCTCCCGCAGCCACTCCCGGGGTGAGGTTGTCGGCAAACAGGGTGAACCCGTCATTGACGTCGCTGTTGAACACATCGAGCGAGTCCTGTCCGGCACGAACCAGCTCGGCGTTGCTGAACTCGGTCGAATCGGAGGCAAGCTCGCTGGGGGTGAGGACGACGACGGTCGATCCGACACTGAATTGGTCGACGATGGCGCTGGCAAACGCCGGGGCTCCGCCGCTCGGGTCCTCGGCCAGCACAACGGCCACGAAGTTGTACCCGCGGTCCTGCATGGTGTTGGCGAGCTCGATGAGCTCGGCCTCGCTGACCGGTTCAGCCCCCGGCTCGACGTAGTACCCCTGAACGGCGACGATCTCGGCGACCTCGGCCGGGGTCTGGGCAAGAGCCGGACCGGCCGTGAACAGGACGAGAGCCATCAGCAGGACGGACAGGAACGATGTGCGCATAGCCGCCCCAGGTTACGGGAACCGGCCGACAACCTCCAAGACCCTGCTCAGTCGGGGGCGTGCTCGTTTATCTGAATCGGGAGACCGTCTGGATCCTGCACCACCGTGGATCGGCCGAACGGCTGGGTTTCGATGGAGGAGGCCTCGACGCCGTGGCGGGCGAGGCGCACCACGATCTTCTCCAACGTATCGTCGGCAACCAGTGAGAGGGCAACCCGCCCGGGGGCAGGGAGCTCGTCAACGGTGTGAAGGGCGAGCACCCCATCGGTACCCCGGAAGGCCGTCCACACCGGACCGCCCCGGTAGTCGACGGTAAATCCGAGCCGTTCGTAGAACTCGATCGAGCGGTCCATATCTGTGACATAGACGATGGTTTGCATCTGCATGGGCCGATTCTGACAGGGAATCGGGAATGGAGCGGTCCGGGTAGCGTGGGTTCCTCTGGCGACAGGGAGGGCACATGTTCCAACGAGTTCTGAGGGGGGACTCCACGGCGACGCAAACCTCACCGACCCCGAGCTGACAGTCTCCTAGACGGACTCCGGGCCACACCGGGACTATCGGAATAGACGTCGAGCAATGCCCCGGCCACACGAGCTTGGAGTAGCGGAGCTACTCCCCAGCAACGCCGGAGGCGTTGCCAGCGGCCTCACCCATTTCGCGCGAGCGTTCGGCCGCCGCTCTGACGGCGTCCTCGATGGCGGCGCGGAACCCGCTCTCTTCGAGGACGTGGACGGCGGCTGCCGTTGTGCCACCCGGTGACGTCACCTGGGCCCGCAGCTTGATGGGGCTGAGCGCGGTCTCGGCCAGCAAGGCTCCGGTGCCCTTGAGTGTCTGGTCAACCAGCAGCTGAGCGGCATGGCGGGGCAGACCTTCGCGGATGGCAGCGTCGGTGAGGGCCTCAGCCAGCAGATATACATAGGCCGGTCCCGTACCGCTAACGGCCGTGACCGCGTCCATGAGCTGCTCGTCCAACACCACGGTCTTGCCGACTGCCTCCATGACCGAGGCCACCTCGTTGAGGGCCTCCTCGGATACATGCTTGCCGGGTGCGTACGCAGTGATCGCTTCGTCGACCAGTGCCGGGGTATTTGGCATACCGCGCACAACCGCAGCCTCACCGAGCGCCTTCTCGTACACGGACAGCGGAACGCCGGCGGCAAGCGAGAGCACCACCTGCCCTGGTTCGATGTCGTCCTTGATTTGCTCGAGCAGTCCAGGGACGTCTTTCGGCTTGACCACGACGACGACCACTCGCTTGCCGGCCGCGGCGAGGACGGGATCGAGATGACAGACCACGCCGAGGCGCTCGGTCAACTCCGAACAGCGTTCCTCTCGCCGATCAGCCAGCGATAGATCGTCGGGTGACCATCCAGCGCGCAGCAATCCACCGGCGAGGATTTCGCCGAGGGCTCCGGCTCCGAGAATGGCAACGGTTGGTTTCATGGGCGCCAGTATCGCACGATCAACGGCTCAGGTGCCGTGGCGGCCTGCGGCGCCGCACCAGCGGCGACTTGTGACTTCCCAGTCGGTTGGCTCCTCCCGCGCCATATGCTTCTTTCTATGGGCTACACGATTCCGATGTTTCCGCTTTCGAACGTCGTCTTTCCGTTCATGCTCCTCCCCCTCCACATCTTTGAGGAGCGCTACCGATGCCTCATGGAGGATCTGCAAGACGTCGACGAGCCCGAATTCGGCGTGGTGCTCATCGAACGAGGGTGGGAGGTCGGTGGTGGCGAGGAGCGTGCGAGCCTTGGAACGGTCGTACGGCTGCTGGATTCCGAGGAGATCGAGGGCGGCCGCTGGGTAGCCGTCACCGCCGGAGTACGCCGGATGCGGGTAACCAGATGGCTGCCCGATGCTCCTTACCCGATGGCCGAGGTCGAAGACGTGAAAGATCTCGAGGCCGGCGACGAAGGCGAGTCGCTCCGCGAGGCCGCCTACTACGCCGTCCGCAAGGTGGCCGCCCTGCAAGCCGAGCTGGGAGAGCCCGGCGCGCCCCTCGACTTCGAGCTGGCGCGCGATCCGGCGATCGCTTCCTACCAGGCGTGCGCGCTGTCGCCGATCGGCCCGCTCGACGCTCAGCGGCTGCTCGTCATGGACGACCCGACCGCCCGGTTGTGGGAACTGACGGAGCTCCTGCACGAGCACATCGACTCGCTAGAGCTGCAGCTGGCGGCGGGCTGAGGCACCAATGCCGGTCCCGTCTGGTCGGGGCCGGAAGCGGCCGGCAGATTTTCTCGCACCAGGGCAACCTCCGTAGCCTTGAGCCATGCAGTCCGAGTCGACGGCGCGTACCGCGTTCCTCTCCGGCCTCATCGACTATGCCGGGCTCTTCCCGCCTGAAAGCCGCGACATGGCCGGGGCGGTCACCGGATATCGGGATGCCCGTGCCCTCCAATCCTGGATGGTCGATCGGTTCATCTGCCCCGACCGCCGTCTAGAAGAATTGGCCGCCCATCTGGATGCCGAGCCGGACCCGTGGCCCCTGTCGGTGGTGGTCACTCCCCCGTCCGGGGTCTGGAGCAAGACAGTCGCCGACTATGCCCGTTCACTAGAGGTAGACGCCCTGGCCTTGCGAGACCGGGCGCGCTTTGATGTCGCGGAGATCAAGATCCCGCCCGAGGTGGTCGGTGACCCGGCGTTGGCAGCAATGGTCTCGAGCGTCCGGAGCTCCCTGGGGGCTCTCTTCGACACCGTCCTGTTCGAGGTTGCCCTGACCGGGGACTGGGTGGCCGACCTCCCCACCCAGTTGCGGGCGATACAAGAGGCACAAGCCGGCGCCAAGATCCGCTGCGGTGGCCTGGCCGTCGAGGACTTCCCAGCGCCCGAGCAGGTGGCGACCTTCATCGCACTGGCAGCCGGGGCCGGAATCCCGTTCAAGGCAACGGCCGGGCTCCACCACCCGGTCAGGCATTGGGCGTGCGAACCGGGAGTGAAGCGGCACGGCTTCCTCAACATCACCGGCGCAGCCGTGTTCGCCCAGGCACTCGGCATGGAGGTCCCGGAACTCACCGAGGTCATCGCCGAGGAGGACCCGGCGGTCTTCGAGCTGACCGACCTGGCGTTCCGGTGGCGCCACCGCGCCGTCACGGCCACAGAAATCCAACGGGCCAGGACCGGATTCATGCTCGGGTATGGCTCGTGTAGCTTCACCGAGCCGGTGGCCGATCTCGTCGAGATGGGGATGCTGTAGCGGGGGG
>SHLN01000187.1 GCA_004283105.1 Acidimicrobiia bacterium | reverse complement strand
GCCGCCAAGGCGCCACGAAGTGGCTCCCAAGGACCGCGGGGCGTTCCGGCTCAGTTTCGCTGGGGGGACTGACAGGAGCCGCCAAGGAGCCACGAAGTGGCTCCCAAGGAACGCGAAGCGTTCCCGCTCACAGCTCCAGAAACGTCTCGGTGGCCTCCCAGAGGTCTTCGGTGTGGTCGAGGCGCTCGGTGGCTTCGTCATGGAGGCGGTCGGCGACCTGGGCTACGAGGAGCTCGGCCATTGCCACCGCCGGCACGGAACTGTCGAAGGGACCGATGGCGGGAACCCGCAGTTCGCACCAGTGCTCGGTCAGGGCGGCAAGCGGGGAGAGGGGACCATCGGTGATAGCGACGACATTGACACCGAGATCGGCGAGCCTGCGGGTGGCCCGGACCGCCCGACGCCGGTAGCGCAGGAAATCGAACACGACAGCCACATCACCCCGAGCGGCGTGGGCGAGGTCCTGTCCCATCGAGTGGTCCTCGATCAGGTGCACGCCGGGACGGACCATGGTCAAACCGCTGTGAAGGGCGTGAGCCCCGGCCCGCGAGGTCTCGCCCGAGATGACCCACACATTGGCAGCCGTCGCGATCGGCTTGGCCAGGGCGGCGAGTCGGCCGTCTTCGGCGGCCTCGAACACGGAAGCCAGCGCATCCTCCAACGCCGACTGGGCAGGCAATGTGGCTTCGTCCAGCCGGATCCGGTCACTTGGCCGGGAGAGCTGCTGGGACAGGCCACTGCGCACGTGGTCCTGCAACTGGGTGTAGCCATCGAAGCCGAGCTTGGTGGCAAAGCGGACCACGGACGGCCGGCTGGTCCCCACCCGCCCCGCCAGATCCGACACGGTCCCGAAGGCGAGCAGCGTTGGCTCGGCCAGCACCGCTTCGGCGATACGGCGTTCTGCCGGGGTCAGCCGATCGCCGACGGCGGCGATGAGGTCAGTAGTCGAAGAGGCAGCCATCCTGAACCAGAGGTTACATGAACATGACCTGGATGTTCATCTTGTTACACTCGGGCCAGTAGCCGCGGGGAGAACACATGACGACGAAAGCCAAGTACGTGCCAACCGAGCGGGAGCAGGCGTTCCTCGACACCGTCGAGAATCCCCGCTACGACCGGGAGATCATCAACGGTCTCGACCCGTTCTTCGAGGACCGCGCCCCGGAAGACATGAGGGGCTTCTACAGCCAGGACGAGATCGCCGCCCTCCTCGGCCTGCGCGGCACCGAGCAAGACGTTGAATCCCGCATGCCGGTCAAGATCACCCGCCACTATTTCGAGCTGGCCCAGAACAGCAAGCCACTCCAGCGCCTCGTCAAGGCCAGCCCAGACGAAACCATGGATCTGGCCGGCTCGGAGGACCCCGGCTATCAGATGGACTTCAGCCCGGTGGAAGGCATGCTCCACAAGTACGAGATGGGCCTCCTGTACGTGATCTCCACCTGTTCGGCCCACTGCCGGTTCTGTTACCGCGAGGAGCTCATCGCTCGCAAGGACATCGAGCGCCAGGACGGCACAGTGGCCAAAAAGGGCCTCGCCCAGATCGCCGACGTCACCGACTACGTGCGGGCCCACAATCAGCAGGTCGAGGACAACGGCGGCATTCACCCGGAGACCGGCCGGGAGAAGCTCCGTGAGGTCCTCCTCTCCGGCGGCGACCCGATGGTGCTGCCCAACAGCAAGCTGGCTGCCTGGTTGAGTGCGCTGGCGGAGGCCGGCGTGGAATCCATCCGGCTGGGCACCAAGGAGATGGCCTTCTACCCGGACCGGTTCGACGACGCCTTTCTCTCGATGATGGATGGCTTTCACGCCGCCTATCCCGATGTCGGCTTCCGGTTGATGGTGCATTTCAACCATCCCGACGAGTTCCTCCTCAAGGACCCGGGCGGTGACTACGCCGAGAACCCAAACGGCAGCCTGGCCTGGCATCCCGCTACCAAGCGAGCCATGGACGCGGTGGTGGGCCGCGGCTGGATCAGCGTCGAGAACCAGGCACCGATCATCAAAGACATCAACGACGATCCGTCGGCGCTGCGCATCATGCAACGCGCCCTCAAGCGGGTGGGAGTGGAGAACCACTACTTCTTCTGCGGACGGGACATCGTCGCCTACAAAGCGTTCAACGTGCCGATCGAGACTGCCTGGAACATTCTCAACGAGTCGCAGAAGGGGCTGTCTGGGGTCGAGAACCATGCCCGGCTCTCCATCACCCACTACAAGGGCAAGACCGAGGTGGCGGCGGTCACCAGCGAGCCGCTCGAGGGGGTGCCAAATGGCGAGAATGGCGTCCTGATCTTCAAGATCCTCCGGAACGCCCTCGACGCCCGCGACCGGGGCAAGGTGTGCATCGTCGGTCGCAATCCCGACGCGCTCTGGTTCGACGACTACGAGGACCGGGTCATCTTCGACGAGGCCGGCCTGTTCGAATACAGCCGGGTGAAAGCCCTTCGCGAGAAGGCGGAGGCGGAGGCAACGGCGGAGGAGTGAGCGGGTTCTACCGGAGGGAGGCGCCATGATCGACAAGCGGACGGCGAGCCCGGCAGAGGCGGTCGCCGATGTCTCCGACGGCGCCACCGTCATGATCGGCGGATTCGGCGAGGCGGGCAGTCCCATCGAGCTCATCCACGCCCTCATCGACCAGGGCGCCACCGACCTGACCGTCGTCAACAACAACACCGGCAGCGGCGAGGTGGGCCTGGCCGCCCTCATCAAAGCGGGCCGGGTGTCCAAGATGATCTGCTCCTACCCGCGCACCGCCAACTCGACGGTGTTTCCCGAGCTGTACCGGAGTGGCCGCACCGCCCTCGAGCTGGTGCCGCAGGGCACCCTCGCCGAGCGGATCCGGGCGGGCGGGGCCGGCATCCCTGCCTTCTACACCGCCACCTCCGTCGGCACGCCGCTGGAGGAAGGTAAAGAGCGTCGCACCTTCCACGACCGCGACTATGTGCTCGAACTTGGGCTGACCGCCGATTTTGCCCTCATCAAGTGCCGGGTGGCCGACCGCCATGGCAACCTGCTCTACAACAAGACCGCCCGCAACTTCAGCGCCGTCATGGCCACCGCCGCTCGAACCACTGTTGTGCAAACGAAGGAGGTGGTGGAGCCGGGGGCGCTCGACCCGGAGGCGATCGTGACCCCCGGCATCTTCGTCCATCGGATCGTCACCGTGCCCGACCCCGCCCACGAATCCGTGCTCGTTGCCGAGGGGGGGAGCTACCCATGAGTGACACCGTCGGCCTGACGAGGGATGAGATGGCGGAGCGGGCCGCCCTCGACATCCCAAACGGGGCCTATGTCAATCTCGGCATCGGGATCCCCGAGCTGGTTGCCCGTCACGTCCCGGAGGGCCGCGAATTCATCTATCACACGGAGAACGGCCTTCTCGGCATGGGCCCGTCTCCGGCACCGGGGGAGGGCGATCCCGAGCTCATCAACGCCGGCAAGCGGCAGGTAACGGCGCTGCCCGGCGCCGCCTACTTCCATCACGCCGACAGCTTCGTGATGATCCGGGGCGGCCACCTCGACCTGTGCGTTCTGGGCGCGCTCCAGGTGTCCCAGCGAGGCGACCTCGCCAACTGGTCGACCGGGGCACCAGACGCCATCCCGGCGGTCGGCGGCGCCATGGACCTCGTCGCCGGCGTCGACACCATTTTCGTGATCACTCAGCACACCACCCGCGACGGGCAGCCCAAGCTGGTGGAGGAATGCACGTATCCCCTCACCGGCCCGGCGGCAGTGGATCGCATCTACACCGATCTGGCCGTGATCGACATAACCCCGGACGGCTTTCAGCTGGTCGAACTCTCTCCCGGGGTGGACTACGACTACGTGGCGGAGCGCACCGGCGCCCCTCTCATCCCGATCAGGAGTACACCATGACCGTCGAGACCAAGTCGGAGAGCGCCGCCCTCTACGAGCGAGCCAAGCGGGTACTGCCGGGCGGAGTGAGCCGCAACACGGTGCTGCGGTCCCCCCATCCGCACTACGCCGCCTCGGCCGCCGGCTGCCGGGTCACCGACATCGAGGGGGTGGAACGGATCGACTTTGCCAACAACATGGCCTCGCTCATCCACGGCCACAGCCACCCGGCGATAGTGGCGGCCGTCACCGAGCAGCTCGGCAAGGGCACCGCCTACACCCTTGCCACCGAAGTCGAGGTTGCCTTCGCCGAGCACCTGCTCAGCCGAAACGACGATTTCGACAAGCTCCGCTTCGTCAACTCCGGCACCGAAGCGACCATGGCGGCGGTAAAGGCGGCGCGGGCGTTCACCGGCCGGGCCAAGATCGCCAAGGTCGAGGGCGCCTATCACGGCCAGTACGACTACGCCGAGGTGAGCCAGACCGCCAACCCGAGCAACTGGGGGAGCGCCGAGCATCCCGCCTCCGTTCCGGTGGCGTCGGGCACGCCTGCGGCCGTGCTGGCCGACGTGGTGGTGATCCCGTTCGACGACCCCGAGCACGCCGTCGCCATCCTCGACGAGCACCGGGGCGAGATTGCGGCGGTGCTCTTCGACGTGATGCCGCACCGGGTCGGCCTGGTTCCGGCCAGTTTCGAGTTCGTGTCGGCCATGCGGGAATGGACCCGCGCCGACGGGGCCCTGCTCGTCATCGACGAGGTGATCACGTTCCGGTCCGCCTACGGCGGCGCCCATACCGCCTACGACCTGAAGCCCGATCTGGTGGCGATGGGCAAGATGATCGGCGGCGGGTTCCCGGTCGGTGCCATCGCCGGGCGGGGCGAGGTCATGGAGGTGATGAACCCGCTCGCCGACAATGTGCTGTTCCCGCACTCGGGCACGTTCTCGGCCAACCCGGTGACGATGACGGCCGGCCTCACTGCCATGGAGTTGTTCGACCGGGACGAGGTCGAGCGCGTGAACGGCCTTGCCCGCCGTGCCATGGACGGCATTGAGGCTGCCATTGCCGCCACCGGCGTGACTGCCTGTGTCACCGGCGGGGGGTCGATGTTCCGAGTGCATCTCAAGGATCGCCCGCCCCACAACTACCGCGAGACCTACCCCACGCCGGAGCAAGCGGGGCAGCTGACGTTGCTGCTCGATCACCTCCTCGATGAGGGGTTCATGATGATCAACACTCTTTCAGCCACCGTCTCCACTCCGATGGGCGAGGGGGAGATCGATGCGCTGGTGGCGGCGATGGACCGGGGGTTCCGCAAGCTGGGTTCCGGCTGAGTTCAGGGCGGGTCGGGACCGCTGAGGTTCGCCGCCGGATAGGCAAATCCGCACGGCCCAGAGTCGCCACTCGCCGCCAAGCGGGGGCCGTTCGTCCCTAGTCTCGGATTGGCGC
>SHLN01000186.1 GCA_004283105.1 Acidimicrobiia bacterium | reverse complement strand
CGGCCGGTCGGCAAGCGTGGTCCCGTGTGCCGGGGGAGTTGTACCCCAAAGAGATCGCCGTCTATCAAGGGTGAAGGATCGAGGATGAGCCCGGTTCTGGCGCGACGGACCTCCTGGGTCCAGTGCCCGTAGGTCGTTCGAAGGACGTCGGCTCGTCCCGCCGCGACTACCCGCACATGGCGGGGTCGGTCGGCGAGGAACCGCTGCAAGGCACCGGAGGCGTCGGCGACGAAGTCGGCATCGTCGATGAGGACGAGGTACCGGCCGTCCGTGGGAAGGTCGGCGAGGACGGGTCCGGGGTCCCCGTCGGACACACGGATTTCCGGAAGATCTCGCAGGGGTGACGGCCGCGGGGTGAAGGCGAGTATCTCGACATCGGGTCGATGCCGGGACACGGTGGCCGCGATAGCCACCAGGGTGCTGCTTCGCCCCGAACGACTGCTGCCGGCGACGAGGGCACCGTCGCCCTCTCCGAGTTCCCAGCAGGCAATCTCGAGATTCGAGTCGCCGATACCGATCGGAAGGTGCCACAACTGGTCCGTCAGCCGGGCCTCGTCGATGATCTCGCTCAGTTTCACTTCCGGGGAGAGAACCTCGATCGACACCGGAGGGCGCCGGGGGGCGGGGCCGCCGATGGTCTCGACCGCCATGGGCAGGTCGAGCTGGACTTCATGGCCGGTAGACAGGTTGATGGCTCGACCCGGCACGAAGGCGGGGACCGAGCTTCCGTACAGCCCGAAACCGCTCAGCTCGTTTGAGTCGGCCAGGTTCATGATGAGCTTCTCGGCAACAACCGAGGCAACCGAGCTCGGGAAGGCGGTAGCACGCTTGGCGGTGGCGATCGTGTAGATCCCGAGACCGGGGCCGTCGGTGATGATGCGGTGGAGGGCGTCGAGATGGCGGTGGTCGCCGGCTTCATCGAACGCTCCGCGCAAGCCGCCGTACTCGTCGATCAGCAGCACAATCGCCGGCAGGTCACGGAGCGTCCCGGCCGACCCTGCGAGGCGGCGGCGCTCCTCGATCTCTCCGCGCAGCAGCCGGATCAGCCGTTGCTGGCGTTCGGAGTCGTCGGCCGTCACCATGGCCCCGGTGTGGGGGAGCGGGCGCAGGTCGAGAAGTGCCTGCCCGTCGTAGTCGATCCCATAGAGGTGGAGGCGGTCGGGCGAGTAGACCGAAGCCAATCTGGTGGCGATGCCGAGCAAGGCGGTCGTGGTTCCTGCCCCGGCGGCGCCGAAGATGAGGAGATTGCCCCGGTCGCCACTCCAGCTGAACGGCACCTGAGCCTGGCGATAGGGATCGTCCAGCAGTCCAATCGTCACGCCCACTCCGTCGGCAACGGCGTCGGCGGCGACCGTGCCCGGGGCAAGCACCGGTGGCAACGGTTCCAACCAGGGCCGGCGGGCGGGGGGGACCCCGGAGGAGGCGGCTGCGTCCTGGATGGCGTCTACCAGTCGCTCGAGATCGGTTCGGCCCGAATCGATCGGACGGGTGGCCACCGACCGGGGCTCAAAGCCAAAAGCGAATGCACGGATGTCGGGTGCTTGCGCGTCCGAACCAGAGCCCGTGACGAGGGCGGATTGAAACGGGAACGTCTCGGCCGGTCCGAGCCGCAGAAAGGCCCGGCCGGGGAGCCGGCGGCCGATGGATGCCGCCCGGGTGTCGCCGATGACGTCGCTTGAATCAGCGCCATCCTGGACCCGCAGAGCGATCCGCAGATTGGTATTGGCTCGAATGCTCTCGCTGACGACCCCGCTCGGCCGCTGGGTGGCCAGGAGCATGTGGACCCCCAGGCTCCTCCCCCGCTGGGCGATGTCTACGAGGGATGCCACGAAGGCGGGCAGCTCTTTGGCGAGGGCGGCGAACTCGTCGATGACGACGACCAGCCTCGGGAGCGGGACATCGGAGAGGCCATGGTACTCGGTGATGTCAGAGGCTCCCGCTTCGCGGAGGCGGCCTTCGCGGTAGCGGAGCTCGGCTTCGAGCGATACGAGTGCCCGCTCTCCGAGATGAGCATCCAGGTCGGTCACGAGCCCGACGGTATGGGGGAGGGCGGCGCAGGCGTCGAAGGCGCTGCCTCCTTTGTAGTCGATGAGCACGAAGTTGAGCCCGGTCGGGTCGACGCTCGCCGCCATCGACGCCACCATCGTTCTGAGCAATTCGCTCTTCCCCGACCCGGTCGTGCCGGCGACCAATCCGTGGGGACCATCGGCGACGAGGTCGACACCGAGGGGCCCGGCCTCGGTCTCGCCGACCGGAGCTGCCAATGATCCGCGAGGTTGGCTTCGCCACCGGGCCAGTAGTCGGCTGGGACTGATGTCTGGAAGGTCGAGCAGGGTCGTCAACCGTGAGTCCGTCGGGAGGTCGCCGCCGGATTGGCGCAGGTCCGGATCCTCAAACCTGGCGAGAGCGGCGGCAGTCTGTTCGGCGATCTCCTGCCCGGCTCGCAGTGCGACGGCGGCATCGAGATGACGGTCCTCCGAGGGAAGCCGGAGCCGGGTCTGTGCCGGCGTGACCTCGAGAACTGCCGTACACGATGACGGCAGCTGGTCTCCCAACACGATGCCCGCCACCGGCGAGCCCATACCGGCCACCACGTCTCGGATCGGAGCATGGTCCTCGTCGGCGAGGCCGTCGAGATCGACAACCAACAAGGTCACCTCCTGTTTCCCGGGCGGGTCCGCCGGGGATTGTTCGCTCAGCAGGCGAAGAAGGCTCGCCACCTCCTCCGGGTCGGCTGCGAGGAGCCGTTGCTCGGCGGACCGGTCGACAACCGTGTGCGGAAGCCACTTCGTCCATTCCCAATCGCGGCGCCGACCCGGCTCGGTGGCCACGGCGATGCGGAGGTCGGAGGGGCCGTGGTGGATGGCGG
Organism: Acidimicrobiia bacterium; assembly: GCA_004283105.1. Classification (GTDB taxonomy): domain Bacteria; phylum Actinomycetota; class Acidimicrobiia; order Spongiisociales; family SHLN01; genus SHLN01. Next base: position 2,444 of record SHLN01000186.1, on the reverse strand, counting down.
CCTCAAGGACCAGCGCGGCGGCCATCTCCACTGCTTCGGCGCGCCTTCCGCCAATACCGACGACCCGGCCGGGAGCGGCATCAACGGTCACCGGACCCATGAGGAGGTGGGTGTGGAGCGACAGCGGACCTTCCGCCTCGGGGGCGATGCCCGATCGAGGTATGTCGAGAAGCGGTTCCCACGGAATGGTCCCGTAGCCGACGAGGAGCTGCAGGAAGTCATCGTGGTGGGGCCGGCGCTCCCACAGATGCTCGCTACCGCTCCGGGCGCGGCGGGTTGCCTCGGCGAGATCCGGGTGATCTGCGATCAGGCGGGCCCGGTCGAGGGCGGCGGCAGCGGTGAGTTCGAGGTCGAGACGCTCGAGGCCGGTGCTGAGCTCGTGTTCGCGTTCCCGACGCTCACGCCGAAGGCGGGAACGGTCTTCTATCCAGTTGGCGGTGACCATGGCCGGGCTCAAGAGAGCGAACAGCAGCATGAAGGGGCTGAACAGGAACGCCATGGCGATTCCGGCCGCCGCCGGTGCCAGGGCGGTTGCCCATCGGAATCGCTGCGGCCGTCCCGGGGGCGGCTGCGCGCCCGGGATATGTACGGCCGGTCGCCGGGCCGCTCCCAGGGTCCGGGGCGGTCGATTGAAGGGAACGGTTCCCCTGCGTCGCGGATGCTCGCGCACGGCGGCATCGTCGGCATGATGCGGGCCGATGACCACCCCTGATGGCCCGAGCGCGAGGATGGCGCCGGCCTCCAGGGCCGTCGGACCAACGAGCGGGCGACCGTCGATAGTGACTTCGGTCAGGCCCGGGATCGGGCACACAACGACGGATCTCGCTTCGGTCACCGTAACGAGGAGTTCGACGGCGGCCAGTCCGGCATCGGCAATGATGATGTTGGCGGACTCAGAGTCCCCGATTGCGTATTCGCCCGGAGGAAGAGGAACCCGGCCACCTGAGTCCGGCCCCGCCACGATGCACAGATCGACGGCCGGGGCAGGTGACGGGCTGGGGGTGGTGGAGCCGAACTCCACGATCGACCCCATGTGGAGGGCGACGTCGCCGAGCGTGGAGTCGAACGGGAGGATCCGGCCGTCGACCACGGCATGGCCGCCGGGCTCGATTCCAAGGCGATCGGCCAACATCCCCGGTGTTGTCGTGCGCCATTCGGGCACGCTGAGGTCCCACTGCTGATCGGGACTCCGAACGACAAGCTGCATGGTGGATCAGCGCCAGGTGGGTGGGGGAGGCGGAGGGGCCGACGTCGCGCCATGGACGAGGAGCTCTTCTGCGGCAGCGGCTTCTGCGGCCGCCGCGGCTTCCGCCGCTTCGATCGACGAGGCCCTCCGATCGAGGGCGGTGGCCACCCGCCGCAACTCCCCGCCGACCGATGCGGCGTTCCGGTCGAGGGTCCGGGCTCCGGTCGCTAGCTCCGTGGCCGCCGGTCCGACCCATACCTCGTGGAGGTCTGCGTAGACGGGATGGAGGGGACCGGCTTCCAACCTGCCCGCAAGCGAACGGAGGGTCCCGGCGTAGCTGCGGAGCGACAGCGACCAACTCGACACGGGACCCTCCTTTCCGCCGGCAGAATCAGGCGCCCTGGCCCGTGGCAGCGGCGATGTTCTGCCGGTTGGTGCCGACCACCGTCCTGGCCTCCTCGAGCGCGGCGACCAGGTTGTTGAGGGCGGTCTTGAACTCGCCCTCCCACTTGCCGCGGAACTCGTCGGCGTACCGTCCGACCCAGGTTGTATTGCCGACTACGCCGTTGATGCGCGCGATCAGGTCGTTGACGGCGACCGATTCGTTGGCGAATTGGTTTTCGAGGCCGGCCATCTGCTCGAGATTGGCTCCCACCATGATGCTCATGTTGCATCCCTTTCCGTTTCCCGCGGCCGTTCCGCGGTTCCTAGGATCAAAAGATATAAAATGAGTTAACGCTTGTCAAGCCAAAAAAACAATTGACAACCATAAATAATACTGTCATGCTTTTTTTCACGTTGTGTAAGGAGGGCTAGTGGAAGAGCCGTTGCCGGCCAGGAAGCGACCAATGCGGGTAGTTCGCCACCTCGACCACGATGCCGTGGAAGCCCGCCTTGGTGCCTCGCTCAACGAGTACGGCCGGGTGAGTCGGGAGGCCGGCCTCACGTCCGAAGAGGCGGTCATGCGATTGCGCCGGCTTCTCGATGGCCGGTCGGAGGCGCGACCAGGCCGCCGGCGTTGGCGGCTCCCGACCATTCCGACCCGGCAGATCGTGCTGGGAACCATCGGCCTCGTCGTGGCGGCGGTCGTTGGCGCGGTCGTTCTCGCCGGGTTGAGTTCCGGTGGTGTGCCCAGCATCGGCACGTGGGTGGAGCAGTCCGTGCCCGGCGACGGGCTCATGCTGATCTTGGCGAATGCGGACGGCGGGGTCCTGCTTTCGGCGCAAACCGGAAACCAGGCCAGCACGCTGTCAGCATT
>SHLN01000185.1 GCA_004283105.1 Acidimicrobiia bacterium | reverse complement strand
TCGCCGGGGTGGGGGAGGCGCCCCTCGAGGAGTGGGACGGCCGACTCGGTGGTTCCGGTCGCCAGCACGGTCTCCGGGCGGTACCGCTCCCAGAACACGCCGATCAACTCAGCGGCGTCTTCCCCGACGATGGCGACCTCGCGAGGTGGTGACCACCAGGAGTGTGCCACGGCCAGAAGATGGCCGACGGCGGCCGGATACTGGGCGGCGAGCGCCGATCCGGCCCGGATCGCTCCTTCGGCCCGGTCGAACAGCTCCGGATCCCCGGTCAGGAGGGCGCCCATCAGGAGCGCCTCCGCCGCCAGCGAGTTCCCCGACGGGGTCGGGTTGTCCATCACATCCTGGGGCCGGGTGATGAGCTCGTCGGCGTCGTGGGCAGTCGAGAGGAACTCCTCCCCATTCCAGAACAGCTCGAGCATCTGGCGGATGAGCTCGAGCCCGGCGTCGAACCATTCCTCCTCTCCGGTCGCCTGGTAGAGCGTGAGGAGCCCGATCGCATAGGCGGCGTAGTCGTCGAGGAACCCGGGGACGTGCGCCTCGCCCGCCCGGTACGAGCGCAGGAGGCGCCCATCGGCTCGTCTGAGATTGGCGAGCACGAATCGAGCGTTGGCGCGTCCCGCCTCCAGGTACCGCTCCTCCTCCAGCACGGCCCCGGCCTCGGCAAGGGCCCGGAGCGCGAGACCGTTCCAGGCGGTGATGACCTTGTCGTCCAGGCCCGGCCGCACCCGCCGATTCCTCGCCTCCAGCAGCCCCGTCTTCGCTTTCGCCACCGCACCCCGCAACCATTCGACCGACACCCCGTGCTCGGCGGCGACCTCGTCGAGTGGGGCGGCGGCGTGCAGAATGTTGGCGCCCTCGAAGTTGCCGGCCGGCGTCACGCCGAGCGCAGCCGCCACAGCGGCCGCGTCGCCGCCGGTCAGATCGGCGAACTCCTGGTAGTCGAACACGTAGAACTTTCCCTCGACCCCTTCGCTGTCGGCGTCCTCGGCCGAGGCGATGCCGCCCCCCGGCAGGCCGAGGTCGTGCAACAGGTAGTCGAGGGTCTCCCGGGTGACGCGGTGATAGTCGGCGACACCGAGTTCCTGGCCTGCCCGCAAGTACAGCCGCGCCAGGAGGGCATTGTCGTAGAGCATCTTCTCGAAATGGGGGACGAGCCAGATGGTGTCGGTGGCGTAACGGGCGAACCCTCCTCCGAGGTGGTCGTAGATGCCGCCGGCCGCCATACGGTCGAGGGTGAGTCGAAGTGCTCCTGCGGCCTCCGGTGCCCAGTCCTCGTGGGTGATCCGAAGGAGGAACTCGAGGCCCGGCACCTGCGGAAACTTGGGAGCGCCTCCGAAGCCGCCGTTGTGGCCATCGATGGTGGCGATCATCTGCCGGTACGCCGCCTCCAGGTCGGTGCCGGTCACGATGGTGTCGCCCGGGTCGATGCGGCGCGAGACGGCCTCGGTCAACCGGACCGATTGTGCGTCGATGTCGGAGCGGCGATCCCGCCAGGCCTGGTCCATCGCCTCCAGCACCTGGCGAAACGAGGGCATGCCGCCGCGTGCCTCTTTGGGGAAGTAGGTCCCTGCGAAGAACGGCTTGCCGTCGGGGGTCAGGAAGACGGTCATCGGCCAGCCGCCGTGACCGTTCATCGCCTGTACGGCGGTCATGTAGATGCCGTCGACATCGGGGCGTTCCTCCCGGTCGACCTTCACGTTGACGAAGAGCTCGTTCATTACGTTGGCGGTGGCGGGGTCCTCGAACGATTCGTGTGCCATGACGTGGCACCAGTGACAGGCGGCGTAGCCGACCGACAGAAGGATGGGTCGGTCCAACCGGCGGGCGGTCTCGAACGCCTCCTCGCCCCACGGATACCAGTCAACGGGGTTGTCCTGATGCTGGAGCAGGTAGGGGCTGGTCGCAGCCGCGAGTCGGTTCGGCATGGGGGTGAAACGTAGCAGCCCGAATGAACTAGCCCTTTGGCGGCTGCACGATTCGGGAACCTGAGGCACACTGAGAAAGAGACGACCGCCGTGGCCGAAGAAGGGTCGGCACGGGTCTCAGGAAGGGAAAACGAAGATTTCGGAATTTGGGGGGTTCTCAAACCCCGATTTCTGTGTCATATTGTTGCGCCTGGACGCATATGCTCGTCCAGGGAGCACACTGAGGAGGAACGCCATCTATGGCAGCGACAGCGAGTAAACCGCGCGCCCGCGGGCACAACAAGCTCATGGACGAGCGGGGTCGTCTGACCACCGATCTGGTAAGCCAGTACCTGACCGCCATCGGAGAGTACGACCTCCTGACTGCCGAGATGGAAGTGGAATTCGCCCAGAAGATCGAAGCCGGTCAGGACGCGGCCGAGCGTCTCGAGAACAAGGACTACAAGACGAAGAAGGAAGAGCTCGACCTGCGCCGCCACGCCCGCCAGGGCCGCAACGCCAAGGACGCCTTTCTCACTGCCAATCTCCGTCTTGTCGTGGCCAACGCCCGGCGCTACGCCAACACCTCAGGTATCGACTTCCTCGATCTCATCCAGGAAGGCAACCTCGGTCTCATTCGTGCCGTCGAGAAGTTCGACTGGCGCAAGGGCTTCAAGTTCTCCACGTATGCGACATGGTGGATCCGCCAGGCGATTACCCGGGCGATCGCCGACAAGTCACGAACCGTTCGCATCCCCGTTCACCTCCACGACACCCTGGCGGCCGTGCGGGCCGCCCAGGCGAGCCTGAAGGCGGAGTTGGGTCGCGATCCCAAGCCGGAGGAGATCGCCGAGGAGGCCGGTGTCACGGTCGACAAGGTCGAACTCGCCCTCGGCGTTGCCGACACCGTTTCCCTCGAGCAGCCGGTCGGCGAGGATGGTGCCCAGCTCGGTGATTTCATCGAAGACGACGATGCCGTCGATCCGGTCCGGGTCACCGAGGAAATGGACATCGCCAACAGCCTCCGCAAGTCGATCGAGCGCTTGCCGGACCGGGAGGGACGCATCCTCGGGCTCCGGTATGGATTCCTGGACGGCGTGCCCCGTACCCTCGAAGAGATCGGCGAGGAGTTCAATCTCACCCGTGAGCGGATTCGCCAGCTCGAGAAGCTGGCCCTGTGCCGCCTGCGGCACCCCTCGTTCGGTATCCGCGAACAGGACCTCGTCTAGGACCGATTTGGAAGCCGATGGCCGCTCGCCTGAAACGGGCGAGTAGCCTTGACGCAACGGGAAAAGGGGAGTCGTGAATCTCGAAACACTCGTTGGTGGTGGAGCTGAGGTCGTTGGGCCGGAAGCCACCCTGCGCGAAGTCAGTCAATCGATGGTCAAGACCGGAGTCGGCAGCGTCGGCGTGGTCGACGGCCACGAGCTCGTCGGCATTCTCACCGAGCGAGACATCCTGCGAGGCGTGGCCGATGACGTCGATCTCGACGAGTCACTGGCCGTCGATTTCATGACGCCCGCCCCCGATACGTTTGCGCCCGATGTTGACGTCGAAGAGGCGGCGGCCTGGCTCATCGAGACGGGGTACCGACACCTTCCCGTCATGCGGGACGGCGAGCTGCTCGGCATCGCCAGTATTCGTGATCTGCTGTGGGCCATGGTCGAGGGGACGGACTAGACCAGTCGCCGGTCACCGGTCACCAGTCACCGGGAACGCTTCGCGTTCCTTGGGAGCCACTTCGTGGCTCCAGGCGCAGATCGAAGACAGGCGTTAGGGACATTCCATGCGCGTTGAAGTCTTTCAGGGGGATATCACCACCCTTGTTGTTGATGCTGTTGTCAATGCGGCCAACGAATCGCTGCTTGGTGGTGGCGGGGTGGACGGGGCCATTTACTGGGCGGCCGGGCCTGAGTTGTTGGCCGCCTGCGTTTCGTTGGGTGGGTGCGAGACCGGCGACGCCAGGGCCACTCCCGGGTTCGAGTTGCCCGCCAAATGGGTGATCCACACGGTCGGGCCGGTGTGGCGCGGGGGCGAAGAGGGAGAGCCCGATCTGCTGCGTTCCTGCTACCGGCGGTGTCTGGAGGTCGCCGATGATCTGGGGGCCACATCGGTGGCGTTCCCGGCGATCTCAACCGGGGTGTACGGATACCCGAAACGAGCCGCCGCCGAGCTCGCCGTTGGGACTCTGGCGAGCACCCCAACGAACGTCGAGACGGCCACCCTCGTTGCCTTCGACGACGAGACGCAGCGGCTGTACGAGGAGCTGCTTGGGCAGCCCGGCTGAGCCGGACGCAATACACTCCCCGCCATGATCGACCTTCGTTCTGACACCGTCACGACCCCGACCGACGCCATGCGCAAGGTCATTGCCGAAGCCGAGGTCGGCGACGACGTCTATCACGATGATCCGGGAGTGCTGGCGCTCGAGGAGCACGTGGCGGGCCTACTCGGCAAGGACGCTGCCATGTATGTCCCCACCGGCACGATGTCGAATCAAGTGGCGCTGCGGGTGCACACCGATCCAGGCGATGTCGTCATCGCCGCCCAGGGTGCCCACATCAACGGTCACGAACTGGGTGCGCCCGCGGTGTTGTCCGGCATCCGCATCAACGAGCTGCCGGCACCGCGGGGGACGTTCACACCGGATCAGCTGCGGTCCGCCATTCCCGTCCCGCCCCCCTCCATGCCGTCGTCGCTGTTCGAGCCGTCCACCCTGGTGGCGGCCGAGAACACCCACAACGAGGCCGGCGGGACCGTGTGGCCGCTCGAGCTCCTGACCGAGGTGGCGGCGACCGCCCACGAGCTCGGCCTGGCTGCCCATCTGGACGGCGCCCGCCTCTGGAACGCATCGGTGGCAACCGGGGTGGCCGAGCGAGACCTGGCGGCCGGTTTCGACACCGTCTCGGTCTGCTTCTCGAAAGGTCTCGGGGCCCCGATGGGCTCGGCGCTCGTTGGCCGCGCCGACCTCATCGACCGGGCCCGCCGCTTCAAGCAGATGTTCGGGGGAGGGTTCCGCCAGGCCGGTCTCATGGCAGCCGGGGCCTGCTACGCCGTCGAACACCACCGCGATCGCCTGGCCGAGGACCACGCCGCGGCGGCCCGCCTGGCCGGTGGCCTCGCCGAGATCAAGGGAGCCGGGATTGACCCGGATGACGTGGACACCAACATCGTCTTCTTCGAAGCCGACGACGCCTACCGGGTGTGCGACGAGCTCGAGGCACGGGGTGTGCTCATGCTCCCCCTCGCCGCCAACCGCATCCGCGCCGTCACCCACCTCGGCATCGAGATGGCAGACATCGACGCAACGCTGAAAGCGGTCAGCGAGGTCTTGTAGGTTGCTGGTTGCTGGTTGCTGGTTGCTGGTTGCTGGTTGCTGGTTGCTGGTTCCTCGTCCCTCGTCCCTCGTCCCTCGTCCCTCGTCCCTCGTCCCAGACC
>SHLN01000184.1 GCA_004283105.1 Acidimicrobiia bacterium | reverse complement strand
CCCCCGCCGCCTTTGCCGAAGGTGCCGCCGCCGAATCCGCCGAACCACGAGTCGGTGTCGCCCGACCACGATTGGTCCTTGAAGACGGGTTCCCAGCCGTACGAGCCGGCCCGGCCCCTCGTGATTATCCAGTGGTAGTAGAAGAGCGTGTACGGGTCGTAGTAGCCGAGACGCGGCGGGATCGTCCGGCCGGTCCAGGAATCCTGCTGCCTGCTCGTACCTTCGTGGGCCAGCTCGGGTGCGAACCGGTCGGCGTCCTTGATGCGAGAACGGGCCAGCGCCTGACGCTGGGCGGCGTAGGCGATGGCGAACTCACGTGGCCCGCGCGGGTCTGAGGCGCCAAAGGCAGCGGCCACATCGGCATATGACCCCTGCAGTCCAAGATCGGAAAGGGCCCGGCGGGCCTCGAGCCAGCGGCGTTCGGCCTGGGCGGGCTCGAGTGAGATGGCCAGGATGGCGGCAATGGTCCGACGGGAATCGCCGGTGATGCCATGATCGACGAGGCTGACTGCCAGTTCCTCATACACGGCGACACCGTCTGCACGGGCCCGGAGGAGGGCGGCGGTGAGCCCGACGGGGAGCCCGAGCCGTTCGGCTTTGGCCCGGATGGCCTTGATCTTGCGGAGTGAGGTCAGGCCGGCCAGGGCGTACTCCACCGACTCATCGGCCGGGAGCCGGTTGGCCCGATTCTTGTCGTAGGCGTCGACGAAGTCTTCCACGGCCGCTTCGTCGTTGTTCAGTACGAGCAAGGCAGCGATGGCGTCGAGATCGAGCCCATCTTGCTTGAGGGTCCGGCCGATGCGCTCCAGTTCATGCTGCACTTTGGCGTACCGCTCGACCGAGTCGTCCAGGTTGTCTCCGAGATCGGCCAGCGCGGCGGCAACGGCCGGCCGGGCCGCATTGTCGGGCAGCTTGTCGTAGAGAGTCTCGAGCGCCTCCGTCTTGGCCGTGGCGGTGGCGTAGGCGCGGTCGAGCTCGGCCGCGGCGGTGGTGGCGTCTGCACCCGGGTCGAGGGCGGGCGAGGCCCGCAGGAAGCGCTCCCCGAAGTCGGTCAGCAGAGCCGGGCCGTGAATGGTGTCGGCGAGCTGCTCGGCGATCTGCTGGCCGAGCCGGAAGCGGGCTCCGGCCACCCGGTGGGGGCGCAGGCTGTCGATGAGCCGGGTCAACTCGTTGAGGCGCACCTGGAACTCGTCGTCGGCCGAGGGCTTGACGTCGAGCGCCTGGCGGGCGACTTCCTGGACTGCCTCGTCGGTGATATCTCGCTCGCCCGATGCTTCGAGCTCGAGCGGTACCTCGGTCTCGGCCAGCAGGCGGGTGCGGTCGATGATGTCGACGAGTCCGAGCGCCCAGGCCGCAGACACGGCGTCCCCATCGCGTGGCACTTCTCCGCGGGCCATCGAGTTGAGGGCGTCGACCACGGCAATGGTGGTCGATGCGGGAGCGGCTTCGGGCCGAGCGGCCGCGTACTCGGCGATGAGTGGGAGCTCGTGGCCCGCTACGTCCAAACGCTCCAGCTCGCCGTCGATCAGCTCGGAGCGGCGGCGGCGGGTGCGGGTGCGGTTCGTGTTCCTGACCCCCATGAAGGCGGCCCCGGCCACACCGAGGCCGAGTACCCCGGCGAGGGCACCGATAAAGGTCCAATTCGTTCCGGTGGCACGTTCGCCGTCGGCGTAGGCCTGGAGGCCGTCGCCGAGCCCGGACATGATGCCGAGGACTCCGGCGTCGAAGTCGCCGTTGCGGAATCCGGCGTTGCCGAGGGCGGCGATGTCCGAGGGGTCCCGTGGGAACTCGGCCAACCCGTCGCCGTACTCAACCCACGTGTTCCGCCCCCCGACGTCGACAATCACAACGATGCCGTTGTTGAGTTCGGCGCTGCCGACTCCCCAGGTGTTCCCCAACTCCTGGGCGAACCGCTCGATCGACCAGCCGCCGAGCGATGGCAAGACGACCACCGCCACCTGGGACCCGTACGTGCCCTCGATGCGAGCCGCTTCGGCTTCGAGGATCTGGTCGTTGTCGATGACGCCGGCGACATCGGTCACGTACCCATCGCAGGTGATCCCTTCAAACGGCGGACAGGTGGCGTCCTGGGCGACGGCGGGAAGAGCAGTGAGGGAGAAGAGGAGGGCAAGGACGGTGAGGCACGCCCGGCGTGCGCGATCTGGTGAACCGTGCATGTCCCGAAAGCTAGTGCGGGAGCGAATGGCGGGACTCGGCGATCTCGTCCAGGTAGTCGGCATCGACCTCGACACCGATGCCGGGCCGGTCCATGACCTCCAGGGTGCCATCCACAAGCTCCCATTCCGGTGTCGTCAGGTCGCGATCCCAATAACGACCCGACGCCGAGAGGTCGGCGGGGAACGTGAACCCCGGCAGCCGGGCAAGCGCGGCCGAAGCGGCCCGTCCGATACCGGTTTCCAGCAAACCGCCGACCACGAGCCCGAGGCCGGCGTCGACCGCCAGGTCGTGGATCTCTACGGCAGCGCGGAGGCCGACGAGGCGGGCCGGTTTTACGTTGACCGCGTCACACGCCGCGGCGGCGATGGCCGACCGCAGGGTGGGGAGAGTGGTGATGGACTCGTCCAGGCAGATCGGTGTCGACAGGTTGGTCCGCAGCCGGGCGAAGGCCTCCCACCCGGTCTCGGGTCGGTAGGGCTGTTCCAGGTAGAGGAGGTCGACTTCGTCGAGGCCGGACGGGACCTCGCCCGGCCGATAGGCCCCGTTGGCGTCGGCTGCCAGCGCCAGGTCCGGGTACCGGTTCCGCAGCTCGGCGAGCGGTTCCAGATCGAACCCGGGGCCGATCTTGATCTTCAGCTTGCGGTAGCCCTCGGCCACACGCTCGGCGGCTTCCGACAGGGTGGCGGCGACGTCTCCGAATCGAGCGACCACAGCGCCGGCGGCCACCGGCCCGGGGGAAGCTCCCAACAGGGCGGCCAATGAGACTCCGCGGGTCTTCGCCTCCAGGTCCAGCTCGGCGGTGCGGCGGGCGGATACGGCCATCGGGTTGGAGTGGGTGACCGGGCTTCCGGCCAGGCTGGCGAGAGCGGTCTCGGTGGTTTCGGGGGAGTAACCCGGCAGTTCGACAAACTCGCCCCACCCCGTCAACCCGGCGTCGGACAGGGCCACGATGACTCCACGACGGCGGCTCAGTCCATGGCCTGCCGCCTCGTAGCCGCTCCGCAGCGGGATGTCGATGACAAACGCGTCGGCCTCCATGGTGCGGAGGTTACGGCCCAGGCGAAACGCCCCGGGGAGTCCCGGGGCGTTTCGTTCGGATTGTGTGGTTCTTAGAACCCGAAGGTTCTCCTAGAACCCGAAGGTTCTCCTAGAACCCGAAGGTTCTCCTAGAACCCGAAGCTTCTCCTAGAAGCCGTTGTCGGCCAGCCACTCCTTGGCGAGAGTGTCGGCATCTTCGGCGTCGATACCAAACCGCTTGTTGAGCTCGGAGAGCTCGGCGGTCGTTATCTCCGCCGCGACGTCATTGAGCAGGTCGGACAGGTTGCTGTCGTACTGGTCGAGCACCTCGGTGCGGAGGACCGGGACGATGTTCTCAGCCGGCTGAAGGTTCTCGTCGTCCTCCAGGAGCACGAAGCCCTTGGCCGCGATCACGCCGTCCGACGTGAACAACAGGCCGACCTCGATCTCGCCACCTTCCAACGCAGCCACCGTCAGGGGACCGCCCACGTCGAGGGGCTGGAAGGATGCAAAGTCGAGTCCGTACACGTCGCTCAGGCCCTGCAAACAGAGCGGCCGCTCGGGACACTCGGGCGGGCCACCCAGCACGAGGTTGCCGTTCTCGGAGGCGAGGTCGCTGACCTTCTCGAACCCGTACTCAGCCGCCGTCTCCGCCGTCACGACGAAGCCGTTCTTGTCCTGGGCCGGGGCGTAGTCGAGCACCGTGATGCCCTGCGGCTCCATCACGGCGATGAGATCGTTGTGAGTCTGGTCGGAGTCGGTGCTGGACGTTCCACCTTCAAATGTCAGCAAGGTGCCGGTGTACTCGGCCATGAGGTCGATTTCGCCGTCCTTGAGGGCCGGGTTGACGACCTCGCGACTTCCGAGCTGGAACTTGGTTTCGACCGGGTATCCGGCATTCTCGAGGGCCTGGGCGAAGATCTCGCCAAGGATTTCCTGCTCACCGAAGTTGGTCGAACCGACGACGATGGTCGGTCCCTCTGTGTCGGCATCCTCACCCGACCCGCATGCTGCGGCCACGAGGGCCAACGCCACGACGGTCGCCCCAAGGATCCGATTGCGGAACAGTTTCCGCATGGGTTTCTCCCTTCCTATGGAAATACATGAAAACCGCCATATCGGCGGCGTCAGGTCCAACACCCTAGGGGGGCTGCTATTCCAATGGCGAACGGGGATCAGGTCGGAGCCGGTAGGGCGACTGCCTCCGTTTCCCGTGTGCCGGATTCTTCACCGATTGCAGGGCCCGCCGTCTGGATCGGCTTGGGAACGAGGCGCCGCTCCAGCCAGCTGAACAGAACCTCGGTCAGAATGGCGAGCAAGGCGACCAGCACGGCGCCGGCAAAGATCTCGACGTTGTCGCGGGTCGAGAACCCGTCCACGATGAACCGCCCGAGGCCCTTGTAGGCGACCAGGGCCGCCAGCGGCGAGGTTGCCACAACCTGCACGGCCGATATGCGCAGTCCGGCAATGATGACGGGGGAGGCCAGCGGAGCCTCGACGGTGCGGAGGATCTTGCGTTCGGTCAAGCCCATGCCCCTGGCGGCCTCGACCGTTCCCGGATCGACCTCTCTGATCCCGGTGTAGGTGTTGGTGAAGATTGGTGGGAGGGCCAGTGCGAACAGCGCAATGGAGGCAGGGAAGAAGCCGAGCCCGGATCCGAGGATGGGGACACCGTCGGGGACGTTGCGAGCGATCCGGATGGTGATCGGGAGCGCCAGAGCGATTATCCCAAAGGACGGAAGGGCCCGGCCGATGTTGACGACCGCAACGGCGGCGACGCCTCCCCGGCGATAGTGACCGAGCAGCGCTCCGAGCGGGACCGCGATCACCGCTGCCAGCAGCGTGGAGAAACCGCACAGCAGGATCGTCGACCATCCCCTCCGGAGGTACCCGTCCTGCCCATCCCAGTTCTCCGCGAACCACGCCAGCGCATCGCCCAGGAACTCGATCATGTGGATGCTCCCTGCCGCTTCGACCACGGAGTGAGCAGTCGCTCTACCCCGAGCAGGGCGAGGTCGAGGGCGACGGCCAGGATTACCGAGAGCACGGTCCCCAGCACGATCTCGGTAGAGAAGAACCGGTTGAGTCCGCGCAGGATGAAGTACCCGACTCCTCCCTGGCCGATGAGGGCGGTGACCGTGACCAGACCGATCGTGGTTACGCC
>SHLN01000016.1 GCA_004283105.1 Acidimicrobiia bacterium | reverse complement strand
AGCTTCGCGCTCCGCGGCCACTTCCTCGACCCGGGCGGCGCCACGTTGTGCGACGAATACGCCCCCGACCCGGCCTACGAAGCGATGGGATACACCGTGGTGATGACCTTCACCCGCGCCACCGCCCACCTCGACCTCCACATCTACCGAATCGGGGTCGCTGCTGGCCGTTGACCGTTGACTGTTGACTGTTGACCTTCTTCTGCGTCCTTTTTGGACCTTCCCCGTCTCTACCTGTGAGAGACTGGAGAAATCATGACCACATTCAAAGCAGACGATGTCAAGGAAGCCGTCCGGGCGAAATACGCCGAGGTTGCCCAGCAGGGAACGAGTTGTTGCGCCCCGACCGAAAACGCCGAGGGTTCCTGCTGCGCCCCGGCTGAGGTGCACTTCACGACCAAGGAAGACGCCGACTCAATCATTGCCGAGGCCGATCTCGGGCTCAGCTGCGGCACCCCGACCGTCTTCGGCGACATCAATCCCGGCGACACCGCCCTCGATCTGGGCAGCGGTGCCGGCGTCGACGCGTTCCGAGCCGCGGCCGTCGTCGGTTCGGAGGGCCACGTCATCGGGGTCGACTTCACGCCCGACATGATCGAGCTGGCAACCGCAAACGCCGAGAAGGCCGGCCTCGACACGGTCGAATTTCGTCTCGGCGAGATCGAGGATCTACCGGTTGTCGACGGGACCATCGACGTTGTGCTCTCCAACTGCGTCATCAACCTCGTTCCAGACAAGGAGAGGGCCTTCGCCGAGATCCACCGGGTCCTCGCCCCCGGTGGCCGGTTTGTCATCTCGGACATCGTGACCACCGATGAGCTCTCCGATGCCCTGCGCAGTGACCTGGCGCAGTGGGCGGGATGTGTGTCCGGCGCCATCCCACGCGATTCCTACCTGGGCATCATCGAGGCGGCCGGATTCGTGAACGTCGAAGTCATCACGAGCCATCCCTACGGCGAGGGAGTGCCAACCGAGAGCATCACGGTACGCGGCTTCCGGCGGTGACCCTCACGACCGAGAGCGTCTGGCGCGAGTTCAGCGATCGCTTGCGGGGCTTTCTCGGGCGGCGAGTCTCGTCGGCGGCCGACGTCGACGACTTGCTGAGCGATGTCTTCGTGAAGGTGCACAGCCGCATCGAAACCCTCGAGGACGAGACGCGACTAGCCCCGTGGCTGTTTCAAATCACCCGCAACACTCTCACCGACTACTACCGCCGCCGGCCGGCACCGGCTGCTGCCCTCGACGGCGTGGATGCTCCCACAGTCGAGGACGATGAAGATGCCGCCGCCCTCATTGCCGCTTCGATGCGCGGGCTCGTCGACCGGCTTCCGCCCAAGTACCGGGAAGCTCTCGTCCTCACCGAGTTCGAGGGCTTCACCCAGGCGGAGATGGCCGCCGAGCTGGGACTGTCGGTCAGCGGGGCCAAGTCGCGGGTGCAGCGGGCCCGTGCCATGTTGCGCGACGACCTGCTGGAGTGCTGCCACTTCGAGTTCGACCGGCGCGGCAACGTCATCGACTACGAGCCCCGGCCGCGCTGCTGCGCCCCGGTCCCCACGCCCTAGGACATCGATCGGCCACGACTAGCGTGAAACGATCCGAGCGAGGGAGCCAAATGGCAAGTGAACGTCCGCCGAGAAGCCTCATCGAAGGTCGCCCCGCCCTCATCGTGATCGACATTCAGGCTTCGACGTTCGTCGAACAAGACGTGCGGGCCATCGACCACATGCCGGGCTACGCAGATCGCATGGCCTTGTCCAGGGTGGCCATCGACAAGGCACGGGAGTGCAACGTCCCCGTGATCTTCTTCCAGGAGGTCCACCGCCCCGACCTGGTCGACTTCGGACGTGAGCTGGATGGGAGTGAGGAGATCCACTGTCTGGAGGGCAACCCGAACACGGAAGTGGCCACCGAACAACTCGGCTTCCTGCCGACCGATTACCTCATCAAAAAGCGCCGCTACTCCGCCTTCTTCGGGACCGACTTCGAGATCCTCCTCAAGGGCCTCAAGGTCGACACGCTGCTCTTGTGTGGCGGCTTGACGGACGTGTGCGTCCACTACTCGTTCGTCGACGCGCACCAGTCCGACTATTTCTGCCGGGTGATCGAGGACTGCGTCGCCGGCTCGAGCGAGCAGGCCCACGAGTATGCGCTCCAGGCGATGGAATACCTCCAGACCGGCGCCCGCCGCTCACTGGCCAAGGTGCTGGAAGCGATGGATTCCTATGAGGCATCGGCCGGCGTCTGAGAACCTACAAGGCCGACACCCGCTCGCTATTGGGTAGTCTCCTTTCGGGTTCGCCCGGCATCAGCCGGCATCGTCCTCAGACAGGATCTTGTTGATCTGTCGTTGCTCCCACGTTGAGGCGGAGATCTTCGGTCGCGCCAATCGCACCACGAGCCCATGGATCGCGACACCCAGGCCCCAGCCGAGCAGAGGCCAGACCGACCACCATGCCCACCATTCGCCGGTGACACCGGCCGCTACGTTGATGACCAGATTCACAACGAAGATGAGGACGATCCCGACGACGAACACGCTTGCGTGGACATAGAACACACGAAGCTGTTGCACGTACTCCCTGGCCACCTCCCTGCGCTCGTCTTCCGGAGTCCCGCCTGGCACCTGGGGACGGGTGGAGGTCGACATGGTGATTCCTTTCGATGAACGGTTCGTACTCGGTACGACACCCACGGGGGCAAGCCGAGGATCCTAGTGGGTGGCCAGAGACGCTCAGCGGCGTCGGGATGGGTCGTGCTCGATGCAGGCACCCATGGCCTCCGCGATAGCTCAGCCGCCCGGATGGACGAATCCGGCCTCATACGCCGCCACGACCGCCTGGGTTCGATCACGCACCTCGAGTTTGAGGAGCATCGAGCCGACGTGGCTCTTCACGGTTTCGGCGCTCACGAATAGCTCGTCGGCGATTTCCCGATTTGACCGGCCCTGCGCCACCAGCCGGAGCACATCCTGCTCCCGCTCCGTGAGCGTCCCGACTGCTTTGACGAGCTCGGGCGGAGGGGACGGAGGGACGAAACTACGGATGAGCTCGGCGGTGGCCGCGGGGAACAGCAGCGACTCCCCCGAGTGGATGACCCGCACCGCCTCGATGAGATCGCCCGGTGGTACCCGCTTCAACACAAACCCCGAAGCACCGGCATGGAGGGCCGAGTACACGTACTCGTCCAGCTCGAAGGTCGTCAGGACGAGGATCCGGGGAGGGTCGGTGCCGGCCAGGATCTCCCTTGTGGCAGCAAGCCCGTCCATGTTCGGCATACGGATGTCCATGATGACGACGTCCGGATCGAGGTCGGCCACTGCGGAGATCGCTTCGATGCCGTCGGCAGCCTCTCCCACCACCGTCAGGTCGTCCTCGGCATCGAGCACCGCCTTCAAGCCGACGCGAACGAGCTGATCGTCGTCGACAATGAGAATCTCGATCACTCGGTCTCCGGTACTGGGCTAGCTGATGGGCAGTCGGGCCCAGACCCGGAATCCTCCGTCCGGCCGGGGCCCCGCCTCAACGCTACCCCCGAGAAGCGCGACACGCTCCCGGACGCCGACGAGGCCCCGTCCTCCGCCGAGGCCGGTGGATTCGGCGGGACCCGGCACCGGAATTGCGGGGCCATCGTCGGTGACCTCGATCTCGAGGGCGCCGGCGGTGCGGTGGATTCGCACTTCGGTGGGCACCGACCCGGCGTGCTTCAACACGTTGGTCAGCGCTTCCTGGACGATGCGGTATGCAAAGCGGCTCACCTCGAGCGGGACCTGCTCGGTGGCCCCTTCCATGATGAGGCGGATGTCGAGGCCGGCGGCGTTCATCTGTTCCACGAGGCCGGGCAACACGCTCAGGTCGGGGTGGGGGGCGCGCTCACCTTCATCGTCCTCCCGCAAGAGTCCGAGAATGCGGTCAAGCTCACCGAGGGCCTGACGGCCGCTCGTCTCGATGTTGCCGAGGGCATCACGGGCGAACTCGGGATCCTTGTCGAACACGTGGCCGGCCGCTCCCGCTTGCACAACCATCATCGTGAGCGTGTGACCGAGCGAGTCATGCAGCTCATGGGCCAGCATCGTGCGCTCTTCGAGAACATTGGTCCGCTGTTTGAGAACGGCGCGTTGCTCCCGTTCGGAGGGGCCGAGGAGGGGACGGGCCATCAGGCCGTGGAGGCGGCCGAAGCCGCTGATCGCGTGGGCCGAGCCGGCGAGGGCAAACACCCCGAGGACCGGGAGGAGCCACGCCGTCCAGACCGGAATGTCTTCGACCCAGCCGAGATCGACGTCTCCCGTCTCCACCACGACCGCTCCGTCGTCGATGACGATCCTCGACGAGTCGACCGTCACGGCAACGTCGTCGACGGCAAGGGTGACCGGAGCGAATAAGAGCCCGATAGAGACCGACAGGAGAACCACCGTGAGGACGAAGCCGGCGATCCCAAGCGGAAACCGCAGTAGCAGCCAGGCGAAGCTCCGCCATGTGTACGAGTCGGCGAGGACCGCCTTTGCCTTCTTCGCATAACTCGTGCCTTCAATGGTCGGCTTCTGCGGCGGATCAATGTCTTCCCCGAGGAGACCGCCGACCAGGCCTCGCTCTACGGCGCCCAGGCCACGCCAGATGAGGACTGCGCCGAACAGGATCGGCACGCCTACCCAGATGATGACGAGACCCACCCCGAGTGAGAGCGACGTGACCAGGAACACGAAGTAGAAGATGCCGAGAGGAAGGCCGAGCAGCAGATAGAGGGCTCGGGTGTAGGTGATGCCCTGGGCGAGCGGTGCAAAGAGCGCCTTCATTTGATGATCCTCTCACGTCGGGTCCCGGCATCCAACGCCCGGGCGGCGCTCCTGGTGCGACGGGCGCTGCCACTCACCTCGAGGTTGGGAAAGATGCGTCCGACGAGGCCGGAGGCCAGCAGCCCAAACGAGGTGAGGGCGACTCCGGCACCGGCCGGAGTGAGTAGCCACATCAGGGAGTCGAGTGGGGCGGTGATTGCTTCCATACCGTCACTATCTCGAATCGGGCCGCCGTTGTCTTCCCGCACGGGAGGGTTCGTGGTCTCCCCCTTGCGGGGGAGGGCAACGGCTACGCCGTTGCTTGCCGCAACCCTTCGGGTTGCGGTACCAGGTGCAGCCATGAGCTATGAGCTTTGAAGCGAGCAGCCAGTTGCGAGCCTTCAGGTCGTTCTCAGGTGGCCGGGGTAATCATGGGTACCGAGGTAGCTATGACCACCATCCTTATGCTCACCGCCATCCCGGCTGTTCTGGCCGCCGCGTTCGACTCGATTGGATTGGGACTCGTTGCGGTGGCCGGCATTGTCTGGGCCGCCGCTATCGGGGTGTGCTCCGTGGCTCCGGTTGTGCCAGGACGAAGCCACACGGTCAACGAGGCGGTCGCTTCAACCCTCTCAGCGGCGGCGGCCGCTATCGCCATCAGCGGTGTCCTCGTCATCCTCATGGCGTGACGGTCACTACCGTTTCCGCATGGACTATCGCCACACTCAGTTTGGGCCACCGCTGCTCCGGTTCGGTGTCCTTGCCTTTCTCATCGCCATCGGCGTGATCTCGGCAGTCACCGGGTCGTGGGAGGGAGTTGCCATTGTGGCCGTGGCCGGCCTCATCGTCGGTGCGGCCATGTTCGTGTTCAGCCGGTTCACCGTCCAGGTCACCGACGACGCGCTCATTGCCTCCTTCGGCTGGGGATGGCCACGCCGCGTGTTGCGGTGGGAGGAAGCCTCGGCGGTCCGTGCCGTGCGCAACAGCTGGTGGTACGGGTTCGGTATCCGCTGGTTCCCGGGCGGAATCCTCTGGAACGTCTGGACCCTCGACGCCGTGGAATTCGATCTTGTCAAGGGCAGCAAGCTTCGCATCGGCACCGATGAGCCCGAGAAGCTGATGAGAGCACTGTTCGGCAAGGTAGCGAACGGCTAGCGCCGGTTCCGCGCTCCTCGCCACTCCATCTTCATGTAGACGTCGCCCTGCTCGAGCTCGGCCAGCATCTGGTCGATTCGCTTCGTCCGGGTTTCCGGCCGCTTCGCCCGGTCGATCCATCCGATGTAGTCGTTGCGCTGATAGGGGGGACGGGCGTCATAGGCAGCCATCAGGTTCGCGGCCTCGAGGGCCCGCCTCACATCGGTCGGCATCGGATAGCGGGGGCGCCGGGGCATAGCGCCAACCTACACTCGAATGCCGGTCGTAAGATGCTGCGGTCCACCGAAGCAAGCGAGCACTCGCGGAGAGGACGGCGTACATGGCGGAGGTCGTGTTGTTCCATCACGCCCAGGGACTCACCCCGGGGGTCGTGGCATTCGCCGACGAGCTGCGCAGTGCGGGGCACACCGTGCACACGCCCGACCTCTACGACGGTCGCTTGTTCGACTCGGTGGAAGCGGGCGTGGCCCACGCCGGGGAGATCGGATTCGGCGAGGTAATCGAACGGGGCTCACGGGCCGCTGAAGGACTGACCGCGCAGCTTGTGTATGCGGGATTCTCGCTCGGCGTGCTCCCGGCCCAGATGTTGGCACAGACGAGGGAGGGAGCGACTGGAGCCCTACTCCTTCATGGGTGCGTGCCTGTCTCGGAGTTCAGCCCCACCTGGCCGACCGGGGTTCCGGCGCAGATTCACGCCATGGAAGCCGACCCGTGGTTCCTGGAGGACATCGAAGCCGCCAACGCCCTCGTCGATGCGGCTCCCGATGCAGAGCTATTCCTCTACCCGGGCGACGGCCACCTGTTCGCAGACAGCTCGCTGCCGTCGTACGACCCTGACGCCGCGGCCGCGCTGCGCGAACGGGTGCTGGCCTTCCTCGGAACGGTCTGACGCGTCAGCCCAGACCTGAGCTCCACTCCGCGAGGAGAG
This sequence comes from Acidimicrobiia bacterium, assembly GCA_004283105.1. Classification (GTDB taxonomy): domain Bacteria; phylum Actinomycetota; class Acidimicrobiia; order Spongiisociales; family SHLN01; genus SHLN01. The sequence continues at coordinate 11,971 of SHLN01000016.1, read as the reverse complement.
TCTCCAACTCTTCGACGGTGTCGGGAACCAGGATGAGTGTCTCTGGCAGAGCCGAACAGCACGGCCCGGTGAACAGCCTGTCGAACCGATCTGGATAGGAGGAGTCCACCCACTCCTCAAAGGTGCCAAATTGCTCCACCCACGCTCGAAAGGCCGCATCGGCCGCAGCCCTATCGGCAACATCGACTCCCCCTATCTCCGTGATGAGATCGTCGACAACCGTGAACCGCTGCACAACCGTCGGAGCGACTATGCCGGCGGCGTCGTAGAACACGTCGGTCTCATTCACCGGGGCGGCTTTCTGTGGGCGCGTGGCAATTCAGGGCAACGCTGCCAGCACGTCGTCGATGTCGGCGTGATCGCCGGCGTGGTCTTCGTAGTCCTCGTATAGCAACTGGTTGCCGGGACCGATCACGAGGGTGGCTCCCAGTTGAGTGGGGCGGCGACCGGTCTTGTGCTGGCGGTGTCCCCTCGCAACCGACCGCAGCCCGGCCACGTAGGCGGATGGCTTCAGCATCGTCCCCACCCCGAGCGTCTTGGTACCGACGATGTCGGCGGCCGCGCCGTCCTCATCGAGGAGAACGGGGAACGGAACACCCTCGTCCTCGATGAAGGCGCGGGCGTACCGCTTGCCGCCGGTACCGATGGCGGTCACCCCTACCCCCGCTTCGACAAACTCCTCATATCTGTCGCGGACCTGACCGGCCCGCTCGCGACACGTCAGTCAGCCGAAGTGACGAAGAAAGAGGATCACTTCCGGGCGGTCGGCCCACAAATCGCCGAGACGGGTTTCTACCTCATCGGAATCGATGAGTACATGGTCGGCGAGGGCGGTAACGTCGAAAGGCATCCACTGAAGGCTAGGCCAGCGCCTGTTCATAGAACTCGCCCATCGACCGGCGGAACGCAATCCGGCTGTCTTCCCAGGCATAGAACATGTGACCACCCGGGTAATGCTCAACGGTGAGCCGGGCAGCAACATCCGGGTCGAGGCGCATGAGGTTGCGGATCCGATCGGTCGTGAAGAACGGAGTCACCAGGTCGTAGCGGCCGTGGGTGATGAACACCTTGAGGTGCGGGTTGAGGCTCATCCCGTACCGGAGATCGTCGGTAGCGCCCACATTGCTTTCGAAGGCGTGCGACTCGATGTCCAGTTTCCATGAATTGAACACTTCGTAGCTGAGCAGGTGGTACTCCCGGTCGGTGTCTACGCCGATCTCCTGGCGAAGCTGCTGGTTGATCCCGGCGGTGTAGACCGACTCGATGCCGGCCAGAGTGGGATCGGGGCCTTCGAACGCTTCCCGATCCGGGAACGGATCGTGGGCGGTGACCGTCGAGTCGTACAGACCGAGCACCGCGCTCTCGGACCGAAGGAGCTCCCGGGCGAAGACGGCCATGCTGATCCGCCCCTCGGCCCGCTGCACGAGATCTACCGGAAGCCCGAGCAGATCCGCCAGCCGCCCAACGATGGCGCCCCGCTCCTCCTCACCGAGCCCGGCCCCCCTCGTGAGAAAGGCGACATAGCCGGTGGTGGCGAAGCGCTCAGTCGCTTCCAGCACCTCATCGAGCGGTGTGCCCTGCTCGAACTCGCGCGACTTCCCATGGAAGACGGCGGCCGCCGCCATCGTGGGGAGCTTGTCGATCCAGGGAAGGGCGTCGTAGTCGGACGGATTGAGCGGCGCGAACTCGAGGGCGGGAGAGATGAGGACCGCCCCGCTGAGACCGATGCCGTAGGACTCGGGCAAGAGCCGGGCCAGCTTGCCGACCCGGAATCCGCCGTAGCTCTCGCCGGCAATGAAGACCGGGGATCCCCACCTCCCGCGGGTCGAGAGCCAGCGGCTCATGAACTCCCCGAGTGACTCGAGATCTCGCTTCAATCCGAAGAATGCGGTCGGATCCTTCTTCTCCGGCTTCCCATCCTTCGTCTGCTCATCCTGAGATTCGATGATCCGGCTGAACCCGGTTCCGACCGGGTCCACGAAGACAAGGTCGGTAAAGGCGAGCCACGATTCGGCGTTGTCAACCAGCTGGGCAGGCGGTGCGGGAAGGGTGCCGTTCCGAGGGAAGTCGATCCGCCGGGGCCCAATGGCGCCGACGTGGAGATAGGCCGAGGCAGCACCCGGGCCGCCGTTGAATACGAATGTGATCGGCCGCCCCTCGCCTCCGTCGTCGGCGACGTAGGCGGTCGAGAAGATCTCGGCGACCGGCTTCTCCTTCTCGCGCAACACGATCCATTCGGAACGCACGGTGTAAGCGAGATCACCCCAAGCCGCCGAATGCTCGGCAGGCTCTGGGACGCTGTGGGCAGCTTCTTTGGTTTCAGGTTTGGGTTCAGACATAGGGGGGACATTAGAGCCATTGAGCCGCGGCCCGCTTCCCGCGGCCCGCTTCCCGCTGCCCGCTTCCCGCTACCCGCTTCCCGACAGACCCACGAGCAACCAGGAACCATGAACCAGGAACCAGGAACCAGGAACGGTCTAGCCCGCCTCCCCATCCTCATGCATGAGCGGATGCCGGAACGGCGTCGGCCACATCCGCATGGGACCCTGGAAGTAGTCGTGCGCGTCGAAATCAGTCCACTTCCTGGCATCCTGGGCGAGTCGATCCAGGACCGCCAGGATCACGAAGGGATTCACGGCCATCCCAGTGTGAGATGCGACGATGGGAATGTTCTCGCGGGGTGCCCGGCGGGTGCTCTTGTCTATGACGTCCTGCGGGATGGCGGCTAGCTCCATCGGCACCACCCGATCGACCGGGCTGTAGATGGACACGAGCGGCATCGGAGGATGATCGGCTTCCCAGTGCATGAGGACCTGCTCGGGCTCCATGTCGATGAGACGCAATCCGGCCACGCGCCGCCCCACCAGCCGGAGCAACTTGTTGAGACCGTGGGCACGATCCGGATCGATGGCAGGCGCCCCGAAGGTGATCACCCGATCCACGTACTCGGGCAACCGCGCGGCGAGTTCCCGGGCGTAGACCCCGCCGAGGCTTTGCCCGACCAGCGCCACCTGGGCTCCGGAGTCTTCGGCCAGCTCGCGGATCTCCGTGCCGAGCTCCTCCTCGACCTCCTCGACGTGTTCAAAGATGGACATGCCGCGCGGTCCAAGATTTACACCGAGACCCCAGCTCTTGGCGGGAAATCCTTGTTCGGTCAGGGTACGGTTCATCCGGTTCAGGCTCAGTTCTGGAGCCAGGAAACCCGGAAGCGTGAGCACGCGGAGACTGCCATCCCCGGTGGGGAGAACGTGATCCCGCATGGGCCGTCCGAGCAGCCCGGCAAGACGCTCTCCGCCACCCCAGAGGACGTCGAGATTGAGCCGAATCAAGTCGGTGGGTGTTGACTTGGACACCAACTACCTCAGTGCTGATTATCTACCGGTGGGTATGCCGGTCACGAGCACCACCCAGGGTAGGTCCCAAGTCCCCATTCCCGGCCCCAAGTTCCCCGATGACGCCTCAACCGGCCAGTTCGGCACGACTCTCGGGCGGAAGACCTTCGGCCCACAGCCGGCGAAGCGTCTCCGTTCCCGTCCGTGTGAGCCACTCATCGGCATCCCGAGCGGCCTGGGCGGCGGCCGGGTCGTCCTGGCCAACGAGCATGGCGAAGGTGGCCCGGAACTGGGTGAGATACGAGCCGTAGAGCTTGCGAGACTGATCGTCGATGAGGTCGGCGAACAGCGTGCTGGCTTGCGAAGTCTTGCCCTGGAGAGCCGATCGCGCCGCGGCGACGTACCCGCGCAGGGCCACGCTGGGAATCGGACAGTCGGCCAGCTGTTCGGCAACCGTCTCGAGCCGTTCCAGGTCGCGAGTCCAGGCGGCAGCCTGAGCGGCGATGTAGAGGCCGGCGTTGGAGAGACGGATGTCGACTTGCATGGCGGTGTCGAATGCGTCGTCCCAGCGGGAGATATCGGCCTGCAATTGGGCAACCGAATTCAGGTAGAACGCCTGAATCTGTGGGTCGGTGTCCTCGCGATAGAAGCCAAGCACCTCGATGAGGTTGTCAACTATCTCCGGCGAGGTGGGACCCCGCAGGTGGTCGACGGCCCCACGGAGATACTCGTAGGTAGCCAGGTTGAAGGGATCCTGTTCGTCGTCAGCGAACTCGTTGATCGAGGCCAGTGTCTCTTCGTATCTGCCGTCGGCCAGGTAGGAGAACGCCAACCCGTAGCCATTCCGGACGATCCAGCCCATATCACCGATTCGCCGCACCGCCTCGTTGAGGCGCTCAGAGATCTCGAGAGATTCCATCGGGTTGTCGGGCTCAATCAAGCTCGCCAGGTTGTTGAGGGCCCGAGCGGATGCTTTGACCGAGCCGCGGAGCTCAGCCTCCTCGGCCACTCCCCGGAGGATGGCGAACGCTTCCACATACCGACCGGCGAACCCAAAAGCCGTGGCCTTGGTGATGAGGGCGTCGAGGGTGATGTCTTCGAGCCCGAACTCGGCCGCGGCGGGAAGGAGCCGGTCGACGGCCCGGATGGACTCATCGCTGTTGTTTGTGAGGGCGTAGCTTCGGGCGGCCTCGGCCGCCACCCCGACGGTGACGGGATCGTCGACCGAGTCGATTGCGTTGTACACCTCTTCGATGGCATCCAATGCGTCCGGAGACCGGAAGTAGCCGTTCAGCAACTCGCTCTTGGCCGTGGCCGCTCTCCGTATTCCATCGGTGTTTTCTGCCGTGTCGAAGTGCTCGAGCGCTGCGTCGATATAGACGAGACCGCGCTCGACATCCCCGTGCTTGTTGGCCGAGTCCGCCGCTCTGAGCCGCAGATCAGCCTGCAATCCGGCATCGGCTGCCAACTCAACCGCGTGGTCCAGCAGGCTCATTGCCTGAACGTGCGAGTGCAGCTCGACGGCCCGCTCGGCCGCATCGGTGAGGCTGCTGATGGCGCTCTCGATGAGGTCGTCACGCTCCGGTCCGGCCGGGGTGGCTTCGTAGGCTCCCATGTAGTGTCCGGCGATGACACCGGCCAGTTCGGGGTCCCCGAGCGTATGGAGGTAGTCGGCGGCAGCAACATGCTTGGCGCGGCGCTCCTGGCGGGGCAGGCGGTTGTAGGCGACCTCACGGATGAGAGATTGCACGAAGCCGTACTGGCCTCGCTCGGGTGAACGCGGGTCGTCTTCCAGGTCGAGGATCTCCAGTTGAATGAGCCGGCCCAGCTGTCGTTCCAACGCATCCCTGTCCTCGCCGCGCAATTGAGCGATGCCATCGAGACTGAATGTCTGACCGAGCACGGCTCCGTCCTGAAGCAGACTCTGCTCGGTTGCATCGAGACGGTCGAGGCGAGCTCCGATGACGGCATGAAGCGAATCGGGAAACGCCATCACCGACGCGTCGCCCTCATAGCGGTAGCGGCCATCCTCCTCCACCAGCTCACCCGAGGCGGTCAGCATGCGCACCATTTCCACCGCATAGAGCGGAAAGCCGGCCGCCCGCTCCGCCAGGCGGTCGACCACGTCGTGTTCGAGCCCGGGCAGGTACTCGGTGATCATCTGATGCATTTCCGACCCCGACATCGGCGGCAGCCGGACGGCGACCGAACTCCGATGCTGTGATCCCCAGTTCGTGTGCCGATCGAGGATGTCGGGCCGGGCAAGGGTGACGACCAGCATCGGCGATTTCGTCGAGCGCTCCACGAGCTCGGATATGAACTCAACCATCCCGGCATCGGCCCAGTGGAGATCCTCGAACACAAGGATGGATGGGCCCTGGGCGGCGATGTGTTGAAAGAAGGTGCGGAGCGCCGCAAAGAGCTCCGAGCGCGACCCCGCAGGCATCTCCGCCAGACCGAGCAGGCCGGCCAGCCGCGGCTCGATCCACTCCCGGTCATCTTCGGTCGGGACGAAGTCGGCCACAATGGTCCGGAGGCGAGTGCGGGCCCGGGCGGGCTTCTCCCCTTCGACAATCCCGGCCCGCTGGCGCACCATCTCTCCGAGAGCCCAGAACGTGACGCCATCGCCATATGACGGCGAGCGACCCTGATGCCAGTAGATGTCCTCGGCGTATCCGTCGATGTGCTTCTTGAGCTCCTCCGAAAGACGCGTCTTGCCGATGCCCCCCTCGCCGATGATGGCAATGTGCTGGGCCCTCCGCTCGGACATGACGGCGGTGAGCGTGTCCTTGAGCAGCCGAAGCTCTCGTTCGCGACCCACGAACGGTGGGGGCCGAACATCACTGGCGGACTTCCCCCGCACCATGCTTCCGACCCGCAGCGCCTTCCACGCTGCCACCGGCTCGGTCTTGCCCTTGACCGAGTGCTCACCCATCGCCTCGTAATCGATGGCCCGGCTCGTCACCGACTCGGTGGCACCGCCCACGAACACCGTTCCCGGCTCGGCAATCGATTGGAGACGGGAGGCGACGTTGACGAGGTCGCCGACGACAAGCCCCTTCTCATTGCCGCCCGGGCCGACCGAGGTCGACCCGGAGTTCACCCCGGCCCGGAGCGCCAGCTCGGGAATGCCGAGCTCTTCGCCGAGGCTCGCCACCATGTCGACGAGCTCGAGAGCAGCCCGCACGGCTCGCTGCGCATCGTCCTCCCGGACGACGGTTGCCCCCCACACGCCCATGACGGCGTCGCCGATGAACTTGTCGACGGCGCCTCCGAAGCGTTCGATGATCTCACGGGCCCGGTCGAAGTACACGGTGAGCATGTCCCGGATGTCTTCGGAATCACGGCTCTCGGAGAACGTCGTGTAGCTGACGATGTCGGCGAACAGCACGGACACGAAGCGCTTTCCCTCCACGATGGAGGGTTCGGTCGGTGCTGCGGCGGCGACGGGTGAGGCGTCCCCGGGAGCGGGTTCCGGGGCCAGGGGTGATCCGCAGTTGCCGCAGAATTTGTCACCCGGATCGTTCGCCGCACCGCACGCGGCGCATGCCGCCTGCAGCGCGGTACCGCATTCCTTGCAGAACTTCCGGTCGGATTGATTCTCGGTACCGCAACTCGTGCAGTTCACAGATGACTCCCCATGGACCGTCACCTTACCGAAAACGCCCCGCAGGGAGGTCTCCAAACGACCGGCCGTGCCCTCAGGAGTCGGGAGACGCCGTGATGTGCCACAGCACTCCGGACGGATCCCACAGGTACCCGACGCGCATTCCCCAGTCCTCGAGCCGGGGTTCCTTGGCTCGTACTCCGGGGAACTCGCCTGATGCAACGATGGTCTCAACCTCCCTCCACCAGTCGTCGAGGTCGGCGACGTGCATAGCCATCATGAAGTTGTCGGCCCACTTCTTGACGTAGAAGTTCTGGAGCAGGAAGCCGGCGGCACCGCGCCGGTAGTAGCGGACATCCGGGTCGTCGTTGCCAGCTTCGAAGCCGAGCGCTTCGTAGAACCGGCACGACACGGAGAAGTCTCTGGCAGGGACGAATGTGAGGATGCTCATCGGATCGGCCGGCATGGTGCCTCCGGGTTGGTGACCCGCACCCTATCGACGGCCGGGACCGACCGTCGATGGGCCTAGCGTTAGCCTGATGTGGATCGGCAGGCAGGATGAACCAGCGCGCAAACGGGCGGCCCCGGGGAGCGTCACCCGATGAGCCCGCCCTTCGACCTGGATGGACTGCTGGCATGGCGAGCCGAGCGCGACGAGATATTTCGCTCCCACTACGCCTCTCCCATCCCCGAAGACCACCAGTTCACCGCTCTCGGTTTTTTCGATCCCAATCCTGAGTGGGTGCTGACCGGAAGCTTCATCCCCGCCGGGGGTCGGATCGACATCGGCTCATCAACCGGAGGCACCTCGGCATACGAAGTCGCCGGCTACGTCGAGGTGGAGATCCAGGGTGAATCACATCAACTCGTGGTGCTGCACGGCGAAGAGCGCGAACTGTTCATTCCATTCCGGGATGCCACTGCGGGGGATACGACCTACGAGGGCGGACGGTACGTGTCGGTATCCCGTACCGACACGTACGAAGCGACCGTCGACTTCAACCGCGCCGTGAACCCGTACTGCGCCTACGACCAAGAGTTCTCCTGTCCGCTCCCTCCCACGCAGAACCGGCTCCCGTTCCCGGTGCCGGCAGGCGAACTCGCCTACGTGCCGTAGAGAGCCTTTCTCGCTGCCTCCGGTGTCGCCGGCGAGCGTGGTGCGGCCCAACCGGAGTGGGTTTAGCGCCGGTGGTTGCACGCGTCACCGGGAGGTGCACCAAGCGGCCTCACCCTCGCAGGCGCGCCAAGGTCCACCAGTAGGGACTTCTGACCCTATATTTAAAGTTACTTGAAATTTAAAGTGACTATAGAAAGTTGGAGAAATCTATGACCGGGCTTCGAGAGCAGAAGAAGCAACAGACCCGGGAGGCCATCGTCGCGGAGGCCGGCCGGTTGTTCGGCACCAAGGGGTTCCAGGCGACAACAATCGAGGAGATCGCCGAGGCCGCCGGTGTGTCGGCCGGCACGCTCTACAACTACTTCGGGACCAAGAGCACGGTGCTTCTCGCCCATCTCGAGTCCAGGGTTTCCGACATGATGGACGCTGGAAGCGCGCTGTTGGCCGATCCCCCCGGCGACGTGACCCGGGCGGTGCAGACCCTCACCCGCCTCTATCTGGATCGGTTCATCAGCCTGGAGCGCGAGTTGCTTGGGGAAGTGATCGCCGCCAGCTTCGGAAACCGGTCCGACCTCCTCCCCGAGCTCATCCGACTGGATGAGCTCCTCCTCCACCAGCTCGAGACACTGCTCGGCCCCTTCGCCGAGCGAGGAGCACTCGCCGACGGTATCGAGGTCACCGACGCCTCGATCGCCATCTACGGACTCTTTGCCACCCAGCTCATCATGTACGTCAGTGTCGAGGGGACGCCGCCGGCCGCATTGCGGCAGTCCCTTGCCCGCCAAATCGAGTTCCTGTTCACGGGCCTGCTGGCCCCGGAAAGGTAGAAGCATGTCCGTCTCGCTCACCAACGTCTGGAAGACCTACGGAGAAGGCCCAACGGCCGTACATGCCCTGGCCGGCGTCGACGCCGACATCCCCTCCGGCGACTTCACGGTCATCCTGGGACCCAGCGGATCCGGCAAGACCACCATGCTGAACCTCATCGGTGGCATCGACGATGTGACCTCCGGGGACCTCATCGTCGAGGACGTCAAGCTGACCGGGCTCGAGGCCGACGACCGGACCTCGTTCCGCCGCAATCAGGTCGGCTTCGTGTTTCAGTTCTTCAACCTCATCCCCACGCTGACCGCTACCGAGAACGTCGAGCTGGTGGCCAACCTCACCATGCACGATGGGGCCGAGCGGGCGACCGAGGTGCTCGAGCAGGTTGGCCTCGGGGACCGGCTCGACCACTTCCCCGCCATGCTCTCGGGCGGCGAGCAGCAGCGGGTGGCCATTGCCCGCGCACTCGCCAAGTCCCCGCCGGTGCTCCTGTGCGACGAGCCAACCGGAGAGCTCGACTTCGAAACGGGGCGGCTGATTCTCGGCTTGCTGCGACAGGTGAACCGGGAGCTGGGGCAGACGGTGCTGCTCGTGACCCACAATGCCGCTATCGGCGAGATGGCGGACCGGGTGTTGCGAATGCGTTCGGGAGAAATCGTCGAGGACCGCAGCAATGCCTCTCCCATCGAGGCTGAGGAGCTGATCTGGTGAGCCCGCTCCGACACAAGCTCCTCCGCGACATCCGCACCCAGCGCGCCCAGTTCACGGCGGTCATCATCACCATCTTCCTGGGTGTCACGATGTTCGCCGCCTCGTACGACTCGTACCAGAACCTGACGGCATCGTATGAGAGCACGTTCACGGAATTCCGGTTTGCCAATGTGACGGTGGCGGGAGGGGACGTCACCGAATTCGCCACGGCGGCGGCCGCCCGGCCGGGTGTTGCATCCGTCCAGCTCCGAACCGTGGCGGACCTCCCGATCCGGGTGGGTGACCTCAAGCTGCTCGGGCGGGTGGTGGGCCTGCCGGCGGATGACCAGCCGTCGGTCAACCAGGTGCGGGTCGCAGACGGCGCCTACCTGTCGTCGACAACACCCGACGCCGCCCTTGTCGAAGAGCACATGGCAAACCACTTCGAGCTTGCACCGGGCACCTCGTTTGAGGTGCTCGGAGCAGCCGGATGGCAGACGGTCACCGTCGGCGGCGTCGGGTCTTCTCCAGAGTACATCTGGCCGGCCCGCGACCGACAGGCCCTCCTGACCTCGCCCGACAACTTCGGCGTGGCATTTGTGCCCGAGAATCTGGCCAGGCAGCTGGCCGGAACCACGGGGCCAAGCGAGGCAGTGATCTACTTCACAGACGGTGCCGAGAACGACGAGTTGGCCGGAGCCCTCCTCGCCGATGCCGCCGAACGCGGCGCCACGATCAGCTTCACCCGGGCCGATCAGCCATCGAACACGGCCCTATCCGAAGACCTGAAAGGCTTCGAGGAACTGGCCGTGTTCTTCCCGATGCTCTTTCTGACCGCAGCCGCCCTTGCCACCTACGTAATGATCAGCCGGCTCGTGCATGCCCAGCAGCCCCACATCGGGGTTCTTCTCGCCAACGGATTCACCCGCCGCCAGGTGCTCGGCCACTATCTGGGCTACGGTGTCGTACCCGGCCTGGCCGGGGCCTTGCCCGGCGCCGTCGCCGGCGTGTTGCTGGCTCGGGTCATCACCGGCTTCTACACGAGCATGCTGTCGGTGCCCGTCACCCTCGTGCAGTTCTATCCGGCCACACTCCTCGCTGGAGTCGCCTTCGGACTGGTAACGAGCGTGCTGGCGGCGCTCGCTCCCGCTCTGCTGGCGTCACGGGTGGCTCCGGCCGAGGCAATGCGCGGCACCCAGCCGGCCGGTGGCGGGCGGGCCAGCATCCCCGAGCGGATCGCTCCCCCCTTGCGACGCCTCCCAATTCCCTGGCGAATGGCCCTCCGGGGAATCGAGCGAAACCCGCGGCGGACGGTCTTCACCGTGCTCGGCGTCGTACTCTCCCTAACCCTCGTTCTCGTCTCCTGGGGCATGCTCGACACGATCGTTCGCATCATGGACCGCCAGTTCGTCGAGATTCAGCAGGAAGACGCCACCGTGTACTTCACCGGTCCGGTCGGTGCCGACGAGGTGGCCGCTCTCGAGCGGACGCCGGGCGTCGCCGAGGCTGAAGCGGTGCTGGACCTCCCGGTCGTGCTCAGCACCGGCGATCGATACGAGACGACCCTCGTGACCTATCAGACGGACACCAACATGCACCGCTTCTTCGGATCCGACGGGGAGCGATCGCTGCCGGCGGAGGGACTCCTACTCGGCGACGCCTTGCAGCGGTTGCTCGGCATCGAGGAGGGAGACCTCGTCTCCCTGAGCGGACCCACGGGCACGTTCCAAGCAGAGGTGGCCGGATTCATCGAGGAGCCGATCGGAACGATGGCGTACGCGTCGCGCAGCTACCTGGAGGACATCACGGGTTCGGCCGTGCCGGCAACGGCGGCGCTCATCCGGTACACCGAGGCAGGCGATGTGACCGCGGTACGGGCCGCGCTGGTTGAGCAGGATTCGGTCGCGGCGTTCGAAGATGCCAATGCCCTGTACGACACCGCCCAGCAGTACATGGTCTTCTTCTACGTATTTGTGGGCGTCATGCTGGTATTTGGCGGAGCCATGGCGTTCGCGCTCATCTTCAGCGCCATGTCCGTCAATATCGCCGAGCGCACCCGCGAGGTCGCCACACTGTTGGCGGTGGGAACCGAGCGCCGCCAGATCAGCCGAATGATCACCGCCGAGAACATGACCGTTGCCATCGTCGGAATCCCGCTCGGGTTGCTGGCCGGCTTCGTGACCGCCGGACAAGCGATGGCCTCGTTCGAGAGCGACCTGTTCGCGTTCGACCTCTACATCCGCCCGAGCACGTTCGTCATCTCAGCGCTCGCCATCCTCATCGTCGCCCTCCTGTCCCAATGGCCCGGTCTCCGGGCCATCGGCAGGCTGGAGATCGCGAAGATTGTCAAGGAGCGGAGCCTCTAGAGGCCGGCCACCAGCCACCGGCCCCCGCCTCTCT